>DASVEH010000063.1:0-3169 GCA_036380655.1 Candidatus Limnocylindria bacterium
CGCGGAACGGATGGCATCGAGCAGCTCGGCCGTGGGCGCGGTCTTAACCACGAAGCCCGCGGCGCCGAGCCGCAGCGCGGCATCGGCGTACTGGGGGTAGTCGTAGGAGGTCACCACCACGACGGCAGGCATGTGGCCACCGGACTCGTGGCGCAACAGGTCGAACCCCGATTCCTCGCCGAGACGCAGGTCGAGCAGCAGCACGTCTACCTGCGTCGACCGCAGGATCTCGCGCAGCTCGTCGAGGTCGGCGGCGGTGCCGGCGATCTCCATCTCGGGCTGGCGATCGACGAGCGCGGCCGTTCCCTCGCGGACGAGCGGGTGGTCGTCGACGACAGCCACCCGGATCACTGCGGGCGCCATTCGAGCGCGACCCGCGTGCCCCCCGCTGGCCATCGGCGCACATCGAGCAGCGCGCCGATCTGCTCCGCCCGCTGCTGCATGTTGAGGAGGCCGAAGTGGCCCAGGGTCGGCGCTTCCTCGGCCGCACCGGAACCGATACCTTCGCCCGCGTCATCGATTGCCAGCGTCACGCGCCCATCGGCTCGAACGTCGTAGCGGACTGCGATCGGCGCCTTGCCGTGCTTGATCGCGTTCGCCAGGGCCTCCTGCGCCACGCGGAAGACCGCGAGCTCGACGTTCGCCGGCGGGCGCGTCTCGTCGGACCGCTCGAGCTTGACCGGGCCACCGGCCAGCGGCCCGACGCGCTCCACGAGCCACTCGAGCGCGGCGCCCGCCCCGAGATCGTCGAGGATCGGGAGGCGCAGGTCGCCGACCACGCTCCGCAGCTTCGTCGCGATCTCGCGCGCCTCCTCCGCCGCCTCCTTCTGGCCGCCCTCGTCGAGGGTGCGGACGAGCATCGTCAGCTGCTGGAGGGCGTCGTCGTGGAGGTCCGCCGCAAGCCGCGCCCGCTCCGTCTCGGCGGCCGCAACCGCCAGGTCCCGCTGGAGCTGGGTACGCAACGCGATGCCCATGAGCGGGTTCAGCGCGAGGTAGCGCCACACCACCACAGCCAGCAGCCAGCCGGTGAGCACGAACACGCCGGCGCCGCCGGGGAGGAGCACGGTGATCGCCGCAAGGGGCGTCAGAGCCACGGCGAGCGCCTCGAGCCGCCACGAGACCGCCGCCGCCTCCGTCCGCCGGGCGAAGGCGACCGGGATGCCCGGAATCAGCGGGATGAGGCCGACGAGCGGGGTCAAGAGGGGCGTCCCCAGCAAGCCCGCGACGACCAGCAGGATGCCGAAGACGAGGGCGCTCGCGAACAGGCGGGCAGCGACATCCGCATCTGAATGGCGCTCGGCGAGGACGTGCGCGACCACGAGCGACGACGCCACCGTCAGCCCGACGACGCCCGGGTTGCCCTCACCGGTGTACCAGGTCAGCGGCACGAGCAGGATCGGCACGGCGACCGATGCGGCGAGAGGAACCGCGGCATCGGTCCAGTCGCCGCCGAGCGTGCCTTGGCGGACGGCCAGGTAGATCATCAGCCCGATCGCTCCTGCCAGGACGATCGCCCACGCCGTGTCCCCGCCGAGGGACGCGACAAGGCTGACGCCCACCAGCGTCAACGCCACGAAATCACGTCCTTCACGCGTCGAGGGTCGGTTCAGGCCGCCCGTGGACACCGCGCCAGAACGTACGCCGGCGAAGCTCGCGACGAGCCGATCGGTGAACTGCTCCCATGGCAGCGCATGGCCGAAGAGCAGCAGACCGACGATGACGACCGGCAGGACCGGCTGGACGTCGCTCGGCATGATGGCGATCGATGCCGCGGCCGGGATGGCTCCGAGTGTCAGCAGCCCGGCCCGCTCACGGACCGTTCGCCGTTCCGAAACGGTTGCCACGATCGCGGGACTGAAGGCAACGGACCCGAGCAGGATGGCGATCGGTCCTCGCTCGTCCGGCGAAAGCTCCGGGGTCTGCATGTGGAGCACGACGAGCGCCGCGGCCAGGGCTGCCGAGCCGATGGCCGCCGCCATCGCCCCCCGTCGGCGCCCTGGGTCCTGCAGCCTCTCGGCGAGGAGGAGTCCGAGGAGCAGCGAAACGATGAGTACGGCGGCATAGATCGCGTAGATGCCGATCGGATTGCCGACCTTGACCACGGGCACCAGCAGGAGCGGGAGTGCCGCGGCCGATCCGGCAACGACGGCAAGGTCGCGTCCGACGGCGCGGAGCTGTCCGCGGTAGAGCAGGTAGCCGACCACCAGGCCGAGCAGGATGCCCAGCCCGACGGCGTAGATGTCGGTCTCGAGCTGCGATTCCAGCCAGGCGCGCTCCAGCCAACCGTACCCGTAGACGACCGTCTCACCGTGCGTGTCTTCGTAGACGTCGCCGACGATGACGCGGTCGATGCGCTCCGGGCTGACCGCCTCGACGGGGATGCCGGTCAGGTCTCCATCGGCGGAGATGAACTCGGGCGGCCCCTGCTCGACCTCGCCTCCGTCGACCGTGGTCAGCTCCAGGACGCGTTGCCCGACACCGATCATTTCACGCGCCGCGTTGCCGTCCGGCACGACCTCCGCGACAAAGACCCCGGGGTGGCCGTCCTCCTCGCTGCTGCCCTCGCGCAGCTCGAGGCCGATGACGACGCGGCCGTCGGCCCACAGCGCCACGCTGGCGAGCAGGGCGGCCAACGCGATGCTCAGTGCAACCACGTCACGCCAGTTCCGCCGCAGGGACATGGCCGGACCATACCAGCGGCGGATCGGTCGCCCAATACGGGAGATCACGCAACCGATCAGCGTCAGGTCACCGATGGTGCAACAGATCGGGACGACGCAGCATCTCAGGTACAGGAGGTGACCCATGCAGACCCTGCGCGCATCCGCCATCGCGCTTCCCTTCGTCGGGCTGGCCGTGCTGGTCGGGCTGCTGACGATGGTGCTCGGGTGGGGAGCCTAGCGCATCCCCTGTTATCATCGGCGCGGCGCCACCGACTCGGCGGGAATCACAGACCTTCGCCACGGAATCGGTAGGCTCCCGGCACTCGAGATCCTGTTGCGCAGACGCGTGCCCTCGATCGGAACACGCACGCAAGGTGATCCATGCGAGTCCTGCTCATCGGGGTCGGAACGGTCGGCGAGGCAATCGCCCGACTCTCGGCCGCACACGACTGGTGCGAAGCCCTCGTCCTCGCCGACTACGACGAATCCCGCTCCCGCACCCTCGC
>DASVEH010000064.1:0-3415 GCA_036380655.1 Candidatus Limnocylindria bacterium
CTGCGGCGCCACGCACCAGACTCGGCAGGTCCGTTCCTCCCCACATGCAGGTGCCCTTCGCCGATGTCCGTCACAGCCGATCCCACGGTCGACCGCCGCCAGGATCTGTCGTGGCCCGACGAGCCGATGCCGGCCGCCCCGGGACTCGCCACACCGCCTGCCGCCGAAGGCGCCGACCCCGCGGCCGGGTTCCCGATCGGCCGTCTCCGCCATGCCGACCCGGTGGAGCTGTGGCGTTCGGCCGACTTCGCGACGTGGCTGTCCGCGAACCTCGACGACGTCGGCGACCTGATCGGCGTGCGGCTGACGGCGGCGCCCGACGGCGCGGCATCGCCGGGCACGGTGGTCGCGACCGATCCGGACGGCGCGCAGGTGCGCGTGGTGGTCGAGCTCGGCTCGAGCAGCGACGAGACCTTTGGACTGCTCATGCGGCAGCTCGTTGCGAGCGGCGCGAAGACCGCCGTGTGGGTGTGCGCCCGGGCACAGGGTGAGCACCTGACCAGTGTCGAGTGGCTGAATCGCGAGATCACCGGCCGGCTGCACGTCATCGTGGTCGAGGCGGTACGGATCGACGACTCGGTGCCGGCGCCCATCTTCCGCCTGGCCCTGCGCGCGGGCGAGGGATCAACGCGAGCCATCGGTCCCGGTAAGCCGGCGGTAAGCGGCGGGTAATCCAGCCCGGCGCTCTCGCGCGCGGAAGTCCCTGCCCCGGCTCGGTACACTGTCCGCCGAATGACCACGCAGCCCGCCCCCAGAACCGGTCGCGCCACCGCGGACTTCCTGAACGACCGAGTGCGCGCCATGCCGCCGTCGGGCATCCGCCGCTTCTTCGACATGCTGGCCGAGATGAAGGACGTCATCAGCCTCACCATCGGCGAGCCTGACTTCACGACGCCCGAGCCGATCACCAGGGCTGCCATCGAGAGCCTCGAGGCCGGCGAGACGCACTACACCGCCAACGGCGGCATGATCGAGCTCCGCGAGCTCATCGCGCGGAATCTTCGCGACCGCTACGGCGTGGACTACGACCCGCGCACCGAGCTGATCATCACGGTCGGCGCCTCGGAGGGCGTCGATGCCAGCCTGCGCGCGACCATCAATCCGGGCGACGAGGTCATCTACCACGAGCCGTGCTTCGTGGCCTATGCCCCGTGCATCGAGCTTGCCGGCGGCACCGCGGTGGCGGTCAGCACCACGAAGGCGACCGACTTCCGCGTGACGGCCGACATGATCGAGGCCGCGATCAGGCCGCGCACGAAGGCGATCTTCCTCGGCTACCCCAACAACCCGACCGGGGCCGCCCTCGATCGCGACGAGCTCGAGGCGATCGCGCGGGTCGCCGAGCGCCACGACCTCCTGGTCTACTCGGACGAGATCTATGACAGGCTCGTGTACGGTGACCATGCCCACACCGCCTTCAGCGCGCTGCCGGAGATGCGCGAGCGGACGGTGCTGCTCGGTGGCTTCAGCAAGAGCTACGCGATGACCGGCTGGCGGATCGGCTACGTGGCTGCCCCCGCCGAGCTCATGGCCGGCATCGCCAAGGTCCACCAGTACGGAATCATGTGCGCGCCGACCGCTGCCCAGTTCGCCGCGATCGAGGCCCTTCGCAGCGGCGAGCCGCACGTGGAGGCCATGCGGGCGGAGTACGACCGCCGGCGGCGCTACATGACCGACCGCTTCAACGAGATCGGCCTGACCTGCTTCGAGCCGATGGGCGCCTTCTACTGCTTCCCGCGCGTGAGCGAGGCCACCGGCATGGACGAGACGACCTTCGCCGAGCGCCTGCTCGAGGAGGAGCGGGTCGGGGTCGTGCCCGGCACCGCCTTTGGGCCGAGCGGCGCCGGCCACGTTCGCGTCTGCTACGCCACCGCCTACGAGGAGATCGTGGAAGCCATGAGCCGCATCGAGCGGTTCGTGAACGCCCACCGCCCCTGATGCGCCGGAGGGCGGGCGGAGCCGACGCGTTCTCCGACAGCGCCGCCGAGTACGCGGTGACCATGGCGCCCGCGCTGGCGCCCGTGGCCGCCGAGGTCGTCCGTCGCGCGGAGCTCGGCCCGGGCGAGACGGTGCTCGACATCGGCACCGGCACCGGCACCGCCGCCGGCATGGCCCGCGGCGAGGGCCGCCGCATCACGGGCCTCGACGGCGCTCCGGGCATGCTCCAGATCGCTCGCCGCCAGCTCCCGGATGTCGAGCTCCTCGAGGCCGACTTCATGCGGCTTCCCCAGCCGGACGGGTCGGTCGACGTCGTGCTCGCGGTCCATGCGCTCCTCTTCGCCGACGACCGGGTCGCAGCGCTGCGCGAGTGGCGTCGGGTGGTCCGTCCCGGCGGCCGGCTCTCGCTCTCGGTGCCCGGACCCGGCGACGTGGTGCCCAGCACCGTCCTCGGGTCGGTCTACGACAGCTACGGCATTGCCTGGGGCGGCACGGACTATCCCCACCCCGCGGATGTGTCGCGGTGGGCGACCGATGCGGGCTGGAGCGTCTCGACGGTCGAGGCCGACCCGACCACCGGCATCCCGCTGGCCGACGAGGCGGCCTACCGCGCCTGGCTGCGGGTCGGGTCGCGCATGCAGGCGACCGCCGAGTGGACCGACGCCCGCCGCGACGAGCTCGCGCGCGATCTCATGGCCGCGACCCCGCGCGATGCGCAGGGCGGCTATCGGCTGCCGTTCGGCACCATCTACCTCGCGGCCGGCAACCCGTGACCGCGCCGGGCGCCTTGCCGGTCCGGGAGTAACCCGGCGGCGTATTGACGGGCATGCAACGAAGAACGCTTGCCGCCCTCTGCCTCGCCATCTCGATCGCCATCGCCGGCTGCACGCCCAGCGACGACGGTGGGCAGGGGAACGACGCGGCACCGGCCACCACGCCATCGCCGACCACCAACGACGACGCAGGCGCCGGGGACGGCTACTAGCGGGCGTTCTGCAGGCAGGCGGCGCCGAAGGCGAGCAGGCCCTCGATCGGGCGCTCGCCGGCGTCGGTCGTGACGGCCAGCTCGATCTTGGGATCCTCTGCCACCAGCCGCCAGACGGCCTGGTCCCGGCCGGATGCCTCGTCCAACTGGGCGTCGGTCTGGAGGCGCAGGCCGCGGATCCCGTTCCAGCGATGGATCTGCCCGCGCAGGATCCAGGCGCCATTCGGATCGGCTCCCGCCGGCGAGTAACTGTAGTCGATCAGCCCGATGTCGGTGGCCACCAGCACGCGCATGCGCCCGTTGTCGGGGTTCACGCCGACGTGCGCGGCGAGCTCGTCCACCTTGAGCTGCCCCAGCTGTCGCTGGATGAGCCCTCGGGCCTTGCCGAGGTTGTCCCATTCGCCGATCTTCATCGGCGCAGGATAGCCGAGCGAGCCGCCGTCTTCGCGGCGGTTCAGGCCCCGCGCACCATCCTCGGACGTAACCGCCGGG
>DASVEH010000065.1:0-8578 GCA_036380655.1 Candidatus Limnocylindria bacterium
GCAGTACCCCGAGGAGAAGAAGCCGACCGAGCCCCGCTTCCACGGCCGTCACGTCCTCAACCGCCACCCCGACGGTCTCGAGAAGTGCATCGGCTGCGAGCTCTGCGCCTGGGCGTGCCCGGCCGACGCGATCTACGTCGAGGGCGCCGACAACACCGACGGAGAGCGCTTCTCACCAGGCGAGCGCTACGGCCGCGTCTACCAGATCAACTACCTGCGCTGCATCTTCTGCGGCCTGTGCATCGAGGCGTGCCCGACCCGGGCACTCACGATGAGCAACGAGTACGAGCTGGCCGACGACTCGCGCGCGAAGCTCATCTACGAGAAGCAGGACCTGCTCGGGCCGCTGCTGCCCGGCATGGCGCCCGCGCCGCACCCCATGGCCGATGGCACCGACGAGCAGGACTACTACCGGGGCAAGGTGAGCCGCGCGACCCCCGAGCAGGAGAAGTACGTCGCGGAGCGCAGCGCGGACGGCGGTGCCGACCGATGACCACGCCGTTGACCATGTCAGCGACACTGCTGGCCGCGGCCACCGACACGGGCACGGGCGAGGCCGTCACGTTCTGGCTGCTCGGTCCGCTCGCCGTGCTGGCCTCCGTCGGCATGCTGCTGAGCAAGAAGGCAGTCCACTCGGCCCTGCTGCTCGCGATGACGATGCTCTGCCTGGCCGTGCTGTACCTCGCTCAGGACGCGCCATTCCTCGGTGTCGTGCAGGTCGTCGTCTACACCGGCGCAGTCATGATGCTGTTCCTCTTCGTGCTGATGCTGGTCGGCGTCGACTCCGGCGACTCCCTGGTGGAGACGCTGCGCGGCCAGCGCGTCGCTGCGCTCGTCGCGGCTTTCGGCTTCGGCGCCCTGCTGATCCTCGGCCTGGGCGACACGATCGTCTCGAACGAGGGCCTCGAGCAGGCCAACGCCGACGGCAACGTCGTCGGCCTGGCCAACCTGATCTTCTCCCGCTACGTCTTCGCGTTCGAGGTGACCAGCGCCCTGCTCATCACGGCGGCCTTGGGGGCGATGGTCCTCGCGCACCGCGAGCGCCACGTGAAGCCGCTGACCCAGCGTGAGCTCTCGGTCCAGCGCTTCCGCGGCGGCCAGCACCCGGCGCCACTTCCGAGCCCCGGCGTCTTCGCGAGCCACAACGCCGTCGACACGCCCGCCCTGCTGCCGGACGGCACGCCTGCCGAGACCTCGGTGTCGCGGGTGCTGGTGGCCCGCGGCGACGTCCGCCGCGTCCCTGGGACGCTGCCTCCGGCGGAGCTGGAGAAGAGGGACGACGAAGCATGAACCCGATGAACTACGTCTACCTCTCGGCGATGCTCTTCTCGATCGGGGCGGCCGGGGTGCTCCTGCGGCGGAACGCCATCGTGGTGTTCATGTGCGTCGAGCTGATGCTCAACGCGACCAACCTGGCCTTCGTCACCTTCGCCCGCATGCAGGGCAACCTCGACGGCCAGGTCATCGCCTTCTTCGTCATGGTCGTGGCGGCCTGCGAGGTCGTGGTCGGCCTCGCCATCATCGTCACGATCTTCCGAACCCGTCGCTCGGCCTCGGTCGACGGCGCCAACCTGCTGAAGTACTGAGGGACATCTCGTGACGTCGACGTACCTCGCCGCGGCGGAGACCGGACCCGTGGCCGAGGCCACCGGGATCCTGTCGCTGACCTGGCTGCTCATCGCGCTGCCCCTGCTCGGGGCCGCGGTGCTGCTGCTGGGCGGCCGCCGCACCGACCCGTACGGTCACCTGATCGGCACCGGGACGTCGGCGCTCGCCTTCGTCATCGGCTTCCTCCAGTGGATCGCGCTGCTGGGGCGCGACGCCGAGGATCGCTCGGTCGGGTCCGACCTGTTCACCGTGATCTCGGTCGGCGACCTGACGGTCGACGTCGGCCTCCTGCTCGACCCGCTGTCGGTGTGCTTCGTCCTGCTCATCACGTTCGTGGGCACGCTGATCCTCATCTACTCGATCGGGTACATGGAGCACGATCCCGATCGACGGCGCTTCTTCGCGTACCTCAACCTCTTCGTCGCGGCCATGCTCCTGCTCGTCCTCGCCGACAGCTACCTGGTCCTCTACGTCGGGTGGGAGGGCGTCGGGCTGGCGTCCTACCTGCTGATCGGCTTCTGGAGCTACAACCCCACGTACGCCGCGGCCGCGAAGAAGGCGTTCATCGCCAACCGGGTGGGCGACTTCGGCCTCTCCGTCGCGATCATGATCATGTTCGCCCAGTTCGGCGGGGTGAGCTTCGAGGAGGTCTTCGGGCGCGCCGACGGGGCGAGCGAGGGCGTGCTCACCGCGATCGGGCTGATGCTGCTGCTCGCGGCGTGCGGCAAGTCGGCCCAGTTCCCGCTGCAGTCCTGGCTCGGTGACGCGATGGCCGGCCCCACGCCGGTGTCCGCGCTGATCCATGCCGCGACCATGGTGACGGCGGGCGTCTACCTGGTCGTCCGCAGCCACGCGATCTTCGACGCCGCCCCTGACGCGCAGCTGGTCGTGGTCATCGTCGGCACCGTCACCCTGCTCTTCGGGGCGATCATCGGCACGGCGAAGGACGACATCAAGAAGGCGCTCGCCGCCTCGACGATGAGCCAGATCGGCTACATGATGCTGGCGGCCGGGCTCGGGCCGGTCGGCTATGCGTTCGCGATCTTCCACCTGCTCACCCACGGCTTCTTCAAGGCCGGGCTGTTCCTCGGCGCCGGGTCGGTCATGCACGGGATGAACGACCAGGTGGACATGCGCCGCTTCGGCGGGCTGTCCGTCGTCATGAAGATCACCTGGGTCACGTTCGGGATCGGGTGGCTGGCCATCATCGGCTTCCCGGGCCTGTCCGGGTTCTGGAGCAAGGACGCGATCATCGAGGCGGCCTTCGTCGGAGAGGGCTGGCGACCCTGGGTGTTCGGCACGGCAGCCCTCGTCGGCGCCGGCGTCACCGCCTTCTACATGACCCGGCTGTTCGGGATGACGTTCCACGGTCGGCGGCGCTGGACCGACGACGTGCACCCCCACGAGTCCCCGCGGGTGATGACCATTCCGCTCGTCGTGCTCGCTGTCGGGTCGGCCGTGCTGGGCCTGCTGCTCGGCCCCACTGGCGCCATCCAGCACTGGCTGGAGCCGGTGGTCGGCGAGCACGGGGAGGAGAGCCCGGTCCTGCCGATTCCTGTGCTCACCTCCCTCACGGTGCTGCTGGTCCTCCTGGGGGCCGGGCTGGCCTGGGTGACCTACGTCCGCCGTCCGGTGCCCAGCCTGGCTCCCCGCGGCTCGGTGCTGACCCGCGCCGCCCGCCAGGACCTCTACCAGGACACGGTCAACGAGTCGCTGCTGATGCGGCCGGGGCAGTACCTCACCCGGTCGCTGGTGTTCTTCGACAACCGGGGGGTGGACGGAGCGGTCAACGGCATCGCCGCGCTGATCGGAGGGACCTCCGGGCGGGTCCGCCGCCTGCAGACCGGGTTCGTACGCTCGTACGCGCTGTCGATGCTCGCAGGCGCCGCCGTCCTGGTCGGCGCCATGCTGCTGGTGAGGCTCTGACGTGACTGACTTCCCCTGGCTCACCACCCTCGCCCTCGTGCCGCTGATCGGCGCGGCCGTCGTCGCGGGCATGCCTGCCACCCGGGAGCTGCTGGCCAAGCAGGTCACGCTGGGCTTCTCCCTGGCGACCCTCGCTCTCACCGTGGCGATGGCCCTGCAGTTCGACAGCGACAGCTCGGCGGAGTTCCAGTTCGCCGAGGTCCACGAGTGGATCCCGCAGTTCGGCGTCAGCTACGCGCTCGGCGTCGACGGCATCGCGCTCGTGCTCATCGCGTTGGCGACCGTCCTCACACCGGTGTGCGTGCTGGCGTCCTGGCACGACGTCGAGAGCCAGCGGCGGAGCGTCAAGGGGTACTTCGCCCTGCTGCTGCTGCTCGAGACGTTCATGATCGGGGTGTTCGCGGCCACCGACGTGTTCCTGTTCTACGTCCTGTTCGAGGCGATGCTCGTCCCGATGTACTTCATCATCGGGTCCTACGGCGGCCCGCAGCGGTCTTACGCAGCGGTGAAGTTCCTGCTCTACAGCCTGGCCGGCGGGCTGCTGATGCTGGCCGCCGTGATCGGGCTCTACGTCGTCTCCGACGGCGGCCCGCAGGCGTTCCTGTTCGAGCGCCTGCTGGGGACCGAGATGGGCACCGCCACCGAGCGGCTGCTGTTCCTCGGCTTCTTCGTCGCGTTCGCCATCAAGGCTCCGTTGTGGCCGGTGCACACCTGGCTGCCGGACGCCGCCGCCGAGTCACCGCCCGGTGGAGCCGTGCTGCTGGTCGGCGTGCTCGACAAGGTCGGCACGTTCGGCATGATCCGCTTCTGCCTGCCGCTGTTCCCCGACGCCTCGCTGTGGGCGAGGCCGGTCGTGATCACCCTGGCGGTCGTGGGCATCCTCTACGGCGCGCTGCTGGCGATCGGGCAGACCGACATGCGCCGCCTCATCGCCTACACGTCGATCTCGCACTTCGGATTCATCGTGATGGGCATCTTCGCGATGACCACGCAGAGCCAGGCCGGCGCGTCGCTCTACATGGTCAACCACGGGTTCTCGACCGCCGCACTGTTCCTCATCGCAGGCTTCCTGGTCAGCCGTCGGGGCTCGCGGCTGATCGCCGACTACGGAGGCGTCCAGCGGGTGGCGCCGATGCTCGCGGGCACCTTCCTGCTGGCCGGGCTGTCCTCCCTGGCGCTGCCGGGCCTGTCCACCTTCGTCAGCGAGTTCCTGGTGCTCGTCGGCACCTTCTCGAGGTACGAGGCGGCCGCCGTCATCGCGACCGGCGGCATCATCCTCGCCTCGGTGTACATCCTGCTGATGTACCAGCGGACCATGACCGGAGAGCCGACGGAGCACACCGCGAGGATGCCCGACCTCACCAGGCGGGAGGTCTCGGTCGTCGCACCCCTGATCGCGGTCATCGTCGGGCTGGGCTTCTACCCGCAGCCGGTGCTCGACGTCATCAACCCGGCGGTGGACCGGACGATGCAGCAGGTCGGTGTCACCGACCCCGAGCCGGTCGTCCCGGCGGCGGAAGGGGCAGCCGAATGATGGCCGCGCAGTTCGAGACCCCGTCGGTCGAGTACCGCCTGCTGATGCCGATGCTCATCGTCTTCGGCGTGGCGATCGTCGGGGTCCTGCTGGAGGCCTTCATGGGTCGCCGGTGGCGCCACGAGACCCAGCTCGGGCTCGCGGTCGCCGGGCTGGTCGCCGCGTTCGTCGCGGTCGTCTCGCTGGCCGGCGAGAACGCGGTCGCCGCCATGGGCTCGGTGGCCATCGACGGGCCCGCGCTGTTCCTGCAGGGCACCATCCTGCTGCTCGCGATCCCCGGGGTCCTCGGGGCGGCCGAGCGGGCGACCGACGAGGGGGGCGCGTTCGCCCCGGCCGGCTCGTCGATGCCGGGGTCGCGGCACGAGCGGCTCCTCACGGCCGACCGGGTCACCCAGACCGAGGTCTTCCCGCTGCTGATGTTCGCCGTCGGCGGCATGCTGCTCTTCCCGGCCTCCAACGACCTGCTGACGATGTTCGTCGCCCTCGAGGTGCTGTCATTGCCGCTGTACCTTCTGTGCGGCCTGGCCCGCCGTCGGCGGCTGCTCAGCCAGGAGGCGTCTCTCAAGTACTTCCTGCTCGGCGCGTTCTCCTCCGCCTTCTTCCTGTACGGCGTCGCTCTGCTCTACGGCTACTCGGGCACCGTCGAGCTCGGCGGGATCGCCGACGCGGTCAGCGCCGAGGCGGGCAACGAGTCGCTGCTGCTGGTCGGCACCGGGTTGCTGACGGTCGGCCTGCTCTTCAAGGTCGGTGCGGTTCCGTTCCACTCCTGGACCCCCGACGTCTACCAGGGCGCCCCCACGCCCATCACCGGCTTCATGGCCGCGTGCACCAAGGTCGCGGCGTTCGGTGCCCTGCTGCGGGTCCTCTACGTCGCCGTCGGCGGTCTGGCCTGGGAGTGGGAGCCGATGATCTGGGGCGTCGCCATCCTCACGATGGCCGTCGGCTCCGTCGTCGCGCTGACCCAGACCGACGTCAAGCGGATGCTCGCGTACTCCTCGATCGCCCACGCCGGGTTCGTCCTCGTCGGCCTGACTGCCGCGGACGCCACGAACGCCGACGGCGAGCTGGTCGGCGTCTCGAGCGTCCTCTTCTACCTCGTGGCCTACGGCTTCTCGACGATCGGGGCCTTCGCCGTCGTCACCCTCGTCCGCGACGCCGCCGGCGAGGCGACCCACCTCTCGCAGTGGGCCGGTCTGGCCAGACGGTCGCCGTTGACGGCCGCGGTGTTCACGTTCTTCCTGGCTGCCTTCGCCGGCATCCCGCTCACGTCCGGGTTCAGCGCGAAGTTCGCCGTGTTCAGCGCGGCCTGGGCGGGCGGCGCCTGGGTGCTGGTGGTCATCGGAGTCGTGATGAGCGCCGTCGCCGCCTTCTTCTACTTCCGGGTCGTCGTCCTCATGTACTTCTCGCCGCCCGCACCGGACGGTCCGTCGGTCGTCGTCCCGAGCCCTCTGACCACAGTGGTGATCGCACTCGGCGCGGCCGTGACCCTCCTGCTCGGCGTGTACCCGACCCAGGTCCTCGAGCTCGCCGGCCAGGCGTCCCAGTTCGTCCGCTGACCATGGCTGACCTGCCGAGGGGTCCCGCCGGCCCGTTCACCGCGCCAGAGGGCGACGCTGCCCTCGAGGAGGCCATCCGTTCGGGCCTGGCGTCCGTCGAGGCGATGCTGCACGAGACGGTGAAGAGCGACTTCCCCTTCGTCACCGAGACGTCCCGCCACCTGGTCGACGCCGGAGGGAAGCGGTTCCGGCCGCTGCTGGTGCTGCTGGCCTCGCAGTTCGGCGACCCCGGAGCGCCCGGCATCGTCCCCTCGGCGGTCGTCGTCGAGCTCACCCACCTCGCGACGCTCTACCACGACGACGTCATGGACGAGGCCGAGGTGCGCCGCGGTGCCGTATCCGCGAACGCCCGCTGGGACAACACTGTCGCCATCCTGACCGGCGACTTCCTCTTCGCCCGTGCGTCGGACATCCTCGCCGACCTCGGCCCGGAGGCCGTGCGCCTGCAGGCCCGTACGTTCGAACGGCTGGTGACCGGCCAGATCCGCGAGACGGTCGGCCCGTCCGCCGGCGAGGACCCGGTCGAGCACTACCTGTCGGTGCTGGCCGACAAGACCGGGTCGTTGATCTCCACCTCCGGCCGGTTCGGCGCGATGCTCGCCGGCGCCACGGATGCAGAGATCGACGTGCTGACCCGCTACGGCGAGCGCATCGGCGTGGCCTTCCAGCTCTCCGACGACCTGCTCGACGTCCTCTCGGACGCCACCATGTCCGGCAAGACGCCCGGCACCGATCTGCGGGAGGGCGTCCCCACGCTTCCGGTGCTGCTGCTGCGACGTGCGGCGCGGGGGCAGGACTCCCGCCTGCTGGGCCTGCTCGCCGCCAAGCTGACCGACGACGCCGACCACGCCGAGGCACTGCGGCTGCTGCGTGCCCACCCGGTCGTCTCGGAGGCGCAGGCGGTCGTCCGCTCGTGGGCCGAGGACGCCCGCACCGCCTTGGAGCCTTTGCCGCCAGGTCCGGCCAGGGACGCCCTGGCCGCACTGTGCGACCAGGTCGTCGGCCGCGCCGTGTGAGCGCCAGCCGCGCGACAGCTTGCGGCGTCGGCTGACACCATGGGCGCGTGGGAATCGGCGGCGGGCAGGGCGAGTGGGACGACTACGAGTGGATCCGGCTCGACGCCTGGGTCCCCTCGGACGACCCGGCCGAGGAGAACCCGGACGCGCTCGAGGCGGCCCTCGCCGCCTGGCTGACGCGCCACCCGGCCTGGACCGACCGCGCGCTGCCACGGGTCCTGCTCGTGGACCTGGACAACCTGCGCGCCGACCCGGCGCGGTGGAAGGTGCGGATGGCAGCGATGGTGGCCCTGGCGCGCCAGGCCGACCACGCCTCCTTCGCGGGGCAGCGGGGCGCCGTGCGGCGGGCGAAGCCACGGCTCGCGGAGTTCGCCTCGTCGGTGCAGGCCGTCCCGGACGGTAGCGACCTGGCCGACCACGCCCTGCTCGACGCGGCCGACGCTCTCGGCCTGGAAGCGGCGCAGGTTGCGGTGGTCAGCAACGACAACATCTTCGCCGAGCTCGCCGAGGGCTGGTCGCTGACGGTCGTCACCCCTGGCCGGGCGGCGCTGAGCGCCAAGCTGCGCCAGGTGGCGGACCGCCTGCTCGATCTCGAGTCGCTCGAGGAGGCCGCGCTCGCGGTTCCGGCCTCCCGTAAGGCGGCGACCGGGACGGCGACGTCGCGGAAGACCACCCCGCGCAAGACCGCGACGCGGAAGGCGGCGACCCGGCGCACGGCGACCTCGGCACGCACCAAGGCCACCGGCCCCCGGAAGGCGCCGGCCGGGCGCTAGCCCTGTAGCTCCCCGAGGAAGTCCGCGGCCCACCGGGCGACGTCGTGCTCCCGGACCCGGCGGCGCATCGAGCGCATCCGGCGGCGTTGCTCCGACCGGTCGGCCTCGACCGCCCGGATCACGGCGTCCTTGAGGCCGTCGATGTCGTGCGGGTTCACCCGGTAG
>DASVEH010000066.1:0-2953 GCA_036380655.1 Candidatus Limnocylindria bacterium
CGCCAGCGTCCCCTCGGAGCCGGCGAGCAACCCGCCGAGGTCGTAGCCGGTGGTGTCCTTCGGCATCCCGGGCAGACGGCGGATGATGCCGCCATCGGCCCGTACCGCCTCGAAGCCGAGCAGGCGCGAGCGCATCGGCCCGTGGCGCACGACGTTGACGCCACCCGCATTCGTGGCGACCATCCCGCCGATCGTCGCGGAGTCGCGCGCGCCGAGGTCCACGCCGACGTCCCAGCCGGCGTTCCGCGCGGCTTCCTGGACGGCGGCCAGCGTGGCGCCGGCGCCGACCGTCACCTCGCCGGCGTCATGGTCCACCGCCCCGATCTCGTTCAGCCGCAGGAGGCTGAGCACCACCTCGCCGCCGCGCGGCACCGATCCACCGACGAGCCCGGTGTTGCCGCCCTGCGGGACGACCGCGACCCGCGCATCGGCGCAGGCGGCCATCACCAGGGAGACCTCGGCGGTCGAGCCGGGCCGGACCACCGCCAGGGCATCGCCGCGGAAGCGGCGTGTCCAATCGGTCTCGTACGAGGCTCGCAGTGCCGGATCGGTGAGGCAGTGCTGCTCGCCGACGATGTCGCGCAGCGTCTCCAGCAGAGCATCGGTCATTGCCCGCGCATGCTACCGGCACGCCGCTTGCGCAGTTCGGTGGCTGGAGGTGAAGCCATGATGGATGACCGCCCCGAGCGGCAGCCGCTGCCGTCCGAGGACACCGGCGACCTGGGCGACGAGCCGGCGAGCGGTGACACCGACGACTACCTGGTGGCCCGCGAGGAGGGCGTTCCCTACGTACCGCCCACCGACCGCGTGGTCAGCGAGGCGCGCCGGTCGCAGTCGGGCGTCGACGTGGCGGGCACCGACGACACCGATGCGGGCGAGCTCGAGCGGGAAGACGCCGTCCAGCCCGAAGACGGCGCGCTCCCGCGCGATGACGAGCTGCGCGCCGACGTCATCTCGGCGCTGCGCGCGTCCGACGTCCCGGCCGGTGACCGTATCCGCATCGCCGTCACCGGATCTCGGGTGCACGTCGCCGGTGAGGTCGAGTCGGTCGACGTGCTCGACGAGATCCTCGGCATCGTGGGCGACGTGGTCGGCGTGGACGAGGTCCTCGACGAGGTGACCGTCACCCGGCTCTGAGGCTGCGCCCGATCGCGGGATCGTGCATCCTTCGCGTGTGCAGGACACCTGCGCACCAGAGCGGGTGACCGCCGGCGAGGATGACCGATGAGCCCGGCCGAGATAACCAATTCGACAGCGCCCGACACCGCCGAGCTCGGCGCGCTGCGTGAGATCGTCCAGCTGGCGGCCGGCGCGTCGACCTGGGAAGAGCTGATGCAGCTCATCGTCGACCGCAGCACGGCCGCCATGCGCGCCGAGGTTTGCTCGCTCTACCTCGTGGATCGCGACGGCGCCGGCCTGACCCTGGCGGCCACCAACGGGGTCGACCGCGAGCACATCGGCGTCGCCCGCCTCGACATCGGCCAGGGCGTCACCGGCCTGGCGGCCAGCACGCGTGCGCCGGTCATCAGCACCGACCTCGCCAACGACCCGCGCTGCGCATGGATCCGCGGCGTCGATCACGAGCGGTTCACCTCTCTGCTGGCCGTGCCACTCGAGGTCGGCGACCGGGTCGTCGGCGTCCTGAACGTGAAGACCGTGGCGCGCCGCGAGTTCGCGCCGCCCGAGGTTCGCCGGCTGGCATTGATCGCCTCGCTGCTTGCCGGCGTCGTGGAGCGCCGGAGGCTCCACCTCGAGACGGAGGCCCAGCTCGACGGCCTGCGCAGCGTCGACCAGGCGAGAGCCGAGCTGATCGCGGTCGTCACGCACCAGCTGCGGACGCCCCTGGCGGTCGTCCGCGCCTACCTCGACCTGCTCGCCGAGACGGCGGATGGCCGGCACGACGACGTCGCGGCCTGGCACGCGGCGGCAACCGGCCAGGTGCTGCGCCTCAACGACCTGGTCAACACGATTCTCGAGACGGTCCGCGCCGATCGGCTCCTGACCGTGGACCTTCGCCCCTTCGACGTCGGCGGCGTGATCGACGAAGTCCTCACCCGCCTCGCGCCACTCCTGCGGCGCCATCCGCTCGCGCGCTACGCGACCGGCAGCCGCATCGCCCACGGCGACCCGGCACGGCTTGCCCAGGTGCTCGAGCTGCTGCTCGAGAACGCGGCGAAATACGCGCCGGCGGGCGCCGAGATCGTGGTGGCCGACTGGTCTTCCGACGGCGAGGTCCGCGTGGCCGTCGGCGACGGCGGGGCGGGCATTCCCCCGGAGATGCGCGAGAGCGTCTTCGAGCCCTTCGTGCGCCTCGACGGGACCGATGCGCCCGGCGCGGGAGTGGGCCTCTTCGCCGCCCGCCGCCTCGTCGCCGCCATGGGCGGGCGGCTCTGGATCGAGGACAAGCCGGCCGGCGGCAGCCAGTTCGTGACGGCGCTCCCGGAGGCGCACCCGTGAGCCTGCGCATCCTCGTCATCGACGACGAGCCGGCCCTCATCGGCGCCGTGGCGGCGCTGGTGGGCAGCGTCGGCCACCGGGTCAGCGCCGCCTACGATGGTCACGAGGCGCTCCGCCGCTTCGATGCCGATCAGCCCGACCTCGTCATCCTGGATCTCGCCATGCCCGGCCTCGACGGCATCGGCGTGCTCCAGGCGATGCGCGAGCGCGGCATAGGCATACCCGTCATCGTGCAGACCGCTCAGGGCGGCATCGACACTGTCGTGCTGGCCATGCGCAACGGCGCCTTCGATTTCGTCGTCAAGCCGGCCTCGCCCGAGCGGCTGCGCACCGCCATCGCCAATGCGCTGAAGGTCGAGGCGCTGGAAGCCGACGCCAAGCGCGCGCAGCGCAAGGGCGGCGTTGTCAGCTTCAAGGATATCGTCACCAAAAGCCCGGCGATGGACAAGGTCATCCGCCTTGCCCAGAAAGCCGCGGCCTCCAACATCCCGATCCT
>DASVEH010000067.1:0-3698 GCA_036380655.1 Candidatus Limnocylindria bacterium
GACGCGCCGCAGGAGCTCGCCGGCCATCTGCGGTCTTTCCTTGCCTCCTGACCGTGTGCGTCGCGTAGGCGAGATCGAGCGAGTAGCATCAAGCCGTGTCAGATGACGAACCGATGACGCCCCAGGAGGCCGAGCGCGCGCACCTGCGCGGCCCAGAGGGGGACCCGGAGCAGAGGGGTCACCGGCGCATGCAGGAGCTCCGCAAGATCGGCCGTGAGTACCCGTTCATCTGTCCCGTGGACTTCCAGCCGCACAAGGGCTCGCCCATCGGCGAGGACCCGAACCAGAATCCCGCGTTCGTCGCGAACCACCGCGAGGACGACGGCGCCCATTACACGGGCTGACCGATGCTGACCTGCGACCAATGCGGCACCCGGATGCCGCAGCTTCCGGTTCGGATCGAGATCGTCCGCGAGGCGGGACCGATCGGTCTGCCGAGCAGCCCCGCCCACGGGGAGACGGTGAACTTCACCAAGCCGTATCGGTTCTGCTCGTCCGACCACCTGTACATCTGGGCGCGCGAGGGCCGGATGATGATCTGCAACAAGGAGCCGACCCCGTTCGAGGCGGGCATGCAGCCATATCTGCCGTCCCGCCACATGGGTGGACGGCTCGGGCTGTGCGACGGTCATCACACCGGCCCGCACGAGTGGAAAGAAGCCTTCCCGGGCTGACGGGTACCGCCGACGTGGCATGCCACTAGACTGCATCGGTCCATGCAGAAGTTCGTGATCACCGGCGGCACTCCGCTCTCGGGCGAGGTGCGCATCGCCGGCGCCAAGAACGCCGTCCTCAAGATGATGGCGGCCGCCGTCCTGACCGATGAACCCTGCGCCCTGCGCAACGTCCCCAAGATCAGCGACGTGGCGATCCTGCGCGAGGTGCTGACCGACATCGGCTTCGAGGTTCGCCGCGTGGACGGCGACGCGCTCGAGCTGCGGGCACACGAGGCGCCCTGGAAGTTCGTGCCGCTCGAGGCGGCGATGAAGGTCCGGGCCAGCTTCATCCTGCTGGGACCGATGCTGGCGCGGTTCGGGCGCGTGATCCTGCCGAACCCGGGCGGCGATCGGATCGGGCGGCGGCCGGTAGACCTCCACGTGGCCGCCATGGAGGCGATGGGCGCCACGATCGTCTATCGCAACGGGTATTACTTCGCGTCCGCGCCGAGCGGAGGCTTGCGGGGGGCGCACGTCGACTTCCCGACCGTGACCGTCATGGGCACCGAGAACGTCCTGCTGGCCGCCACCCTCGCGACGGGGACGACCGTCATCGACAACGCGGCGCTGGAGCCGGAGGTCGACGACCTGATCGTCATGCTCGGCGCGATGGGCGCGCGCATCGAGCGGACGGCCCCGCGCCGGATCGAGATCGAGGGGGTGGAGCGCCTGGGTGGCGCCGAGCACCGGGTGCTCGGGGACCGTCTCGAGGCGGAGACCTTCGCCATCGCCGCCGCGATCACCGGAGGCGAGGTCACCATGCGCGGCGTGAACCCGTCACACCTGGGCGCTTTCCTGAAGGTCTGCGACCGGATGGGGGTCGCCTACGAGGCCGATGCGGACGGCTCCGCCCTCACCGTCCGCTGTGCCGAAGGACGCACCCTGCGCCCCGTCGACGTGCGCACCGACCCGTATCCGGGCTTCGCCACCGACTTCCAGGCGCCACTGTCCGTCCTGCTCACCCAGGCCGATGGTGTCTCGAGCATCCACGAGACCATCTTCGAGGACCGCCTCGACCACTTCCGCGAGATGATGCGGATGGGCGCCGACGTGGAGCTGCTCGACGAGCGCCGCGCCCGGATCACCGGTCCCACCCCGCTCCACGGCGCCGAGGTCAGCATCGCCGACCTCCGCGCCGGGGCCACCCTCATCCTCGCCGCGCTGGCGGCGACCGGGACGTCGGTGATCTCGGGCATCGAGCACGTGGATCGCGGCTACGAGCAGATCGAGGCCAAGCTCGTCGCCCTCGGCGCGCAGATCAACCGCATCGAGGCATAACGCTCGGACTCCTCACGAGCGGACGTCGGGCTCGGACGAGCGAGACTGGCAGCGCGGACACCAGTAGGTGAGCCGCGCCAGCTCGCCCTGGCGGGCGCTGCGGACGATCGTCCCGCAGCGACGACACGGCCGTCCGGCCCGCCCGTATACCCAGAGGCCCTCGCCCCTGGCGGTTCTTCCGGTCGTGACTCGCGCGCCACCTCGGACGTTGGCCTGCAGCAGCCGGCGGGCCGTTAGCAGTGCGCCCCGGAGGTCGCCCTCGTCGATATGCTCCACCGGCACCCAGGGATCCAGTCGCTCGAGGAAGGCGACCTCGCTCTTGTAGACGTTCCCGATGCCGGCCACGAGGCGTTGGTCGAGCAGCGCGTTCCCGAGCTCCTCCGTGCCGCTCCCCATCAGACGCCGTACCGCCTCGTCGGTATCGAACTTCGCACCGAGAAGATCGGGGCCGAGCTCCCGGAGCGGTCGGGATCGGCGAAGGTCGGTCTCGGTCAGCAGCTCGACGACCGGGGTGTTGAACGCGACGGCGACGCTCTCTGCAGTCTCCAGGATCGCGCTGGCTTGGTACGCGGGCCGCCGCCATGACTCGCCGGGACGGTATCGGTGCCACGAGCCGCTCATGCGCAGATGGCTTCGAAGCGTCAGGCCATTGTCGAAGCCCATCAGCAGGTGTTTGCCTCGCGCTTCCACGCTCGTGACGGTCGCGCCCGCAAGCCTCGACAGGTCGGGCACGCGCCGCAATCCTGGACGGGCCTGTGCCCTGGCTGCCGTGATCCGTCGGCCGACCAGGGCGGCACGCAGCACGTCGGCCGTGCGGAAGATCGTGTCGCCTTCTGGCATGTCGTCATTGTGGCCGCAGCAAGCGAGTGGTAACGGCGCGGCGCCCGTGACACGAGCCGCGGAGGCGAGGGTGCCGTGGAGCCTTCTCGGTATACTGCGGCCCACCCCACCCACGCTCGTACTGGACCGATAGCGCACGCATGAAGATCGGCATCGACCTCGGCACGGCGAACATCCTCGTGTACGTCAAGGGCAAGGGCGTCGTGCTCAACGAGCCGAGCGTCGTGGCGATCAGCGAGGACGACAACCGGCTCGTCGCGGTTGGCGAAGAGGCGAGGGAGATGATCGGCCGCACCCCGGGAAACGTTCGCGCCATCCGCCCGATGCGCGACGGGGTCATCGCCGACTACCTCATCACCGAGGCGATGCTGAAGTACGTCCTCAACAAGGTCGCGCGCGTCCGCCTGTTCAAGCCGGACGTCATGATCAGCGTCCCCTCCGGTGTCACGTCCGTCGAGAAGCGGGCCGTCAGAGACGCCGCCCTGAAGGCGGGCGCCAAGGATGCCTACCTGATCGAGGAACCGCTGGCGGCGGCGATCGGCGCCAACGTTCCAATCAGCGGCCCCTCCGGCAACATGATCATCGACATCGGCGGCGGCACCAGCGAGATCGCGGTCATCGCCCTCGGCGGTATCGTCGTCAGCGACTCCCTGCGGGTGGGCGGCAACCGGTTCGACGAGAGCATCGCGAACTACATCCGGCGCAAGTACAACCTCATGATCGGCGACCGGACGGCAGAGGACGTGAAGATCCAGATCGGCTCGGCGTTGCCGCTCGAGGAGCCGCTGAAGATGGAGGTCAAGGGCCGCGACATGATCGCGGGCCTCCCGAGAACCATCCCGATCTCCAGCACCGAGATCACCG
>DASVEH010000068.1:0-7937 GCA_036380655.1 Candidatus Limnocylindria bacterium
GGACGCCGGTCAACCTTCCACGACGAGCACGCCGGCCATCCCGTAGGCCTCGTGACCGGGCAGGTGGCAGACATACGTCAGCGTTCCGGGCTCCTCGAAGGTGATCGTGGTCCGAACGGTCTCCAGGGCCGGGACCGTCACCTCGTTCGGGACGCCGTCGTGCGCCGCGTGCGTGCCCGTCCGGTGCCGCTCGTGGAAGGCGGCGTCCCCGACGAGCCACTCGTGGTCGATCGGGTCCTCGTTGACGAGCACGAAGGTGACCGGCACGCCGGTTGGGACGATCAGCTCGGCCGGGTCGAAGGCGGAGTACCGGATCGTGATCTCGACCGTCTGCGCCGATGGGGCACAGGCGACCGCCACCGCGGCCACGAGGGCCACGGTGACAGCGAGGGCGAGCGGTGATCGGCGGCGAGCGATCATGCCCCGGCGGGCGGGAGCGTGCGCGGCCCGCGTCCCGCGCTGCGGGCGAGCAGGACCGGAAGCGCGATGACCGCCGCGGCGGCCAGCAGCAGGGCGAGCCCAACCGGCGGCCGGGGCGCCGAATTGTCGGTGAACGGCGCGTCGCCGGCATCGATCGCCGACGGCCTGCCCTCCCCCGATGCGTCGATCGCCAGGTCGAAGTCGAGCTCACCGGCTTCCGAGGCGACGACGACCTTCGTCAGCCAGGCCCGGCTCGGCACCCATTCCATGCCGGCATCCGACCGCAGATCGGCGAGCAACGACGCGGATGCCGCGGCGCTGTGGTCGAGGATCAACCCGTCGGACTCGGCAAAGGCGCCGGCCTTCGGCAGGAGCGCCGGCTCGATGTCGGTGAGCAGGTAGACATCGGCCTCGACGAGCTCGGCGTCGGCCTTGCCCAGGCCCAGGATGCGCAGCGGCACCCACGGGTCGTCGGTGGGAATGGTCAGGTGGACCGGCGTGCCGTCGCCGATGGCCTGGCCGCGGGCGGCGGCCGCGTCGGCGTCGAAGGCGGCGGCCATGAAGATCGGGCTGCGATCGGCATAGAAATCCAGCACCTCGGGTGCGTCGGGCGGGAGGCGGAAGCCGTGGTTCTTGGCCCACAGGCCGACCTCGTCGCCGCCACCGCGCAGGATCGTGATGTCGAGCGCGTCGATCGTCGTCTCTAGCAGCACCTCGGCCTCGCCGTCGGCGGCACTGCCACCGAGGGCGGCTGCTCGGAAGAAGTCCGCTTCGGGCGGATCGGTCTCGAGGATGAGGCGCTGGAGCGTCCAGTCGCCGCCGCGCACGACGTGGCTCGGGACGTCCGGCAGTGGTGTGATCGAGCCGAAGGCGCCACCACCGCCCGCGAACTCGAAGCTGGTGACGTAGTGCTCGACGCCATCGTGGTAGCCGGCGAACGTGGTGGTCCGAAGCAGATTGACGGCGCCGTTCGGGCCGATCAGCCCGCCGCAGGCGAGCGCTGGCGCGGCGCTGATGAGCACGGCGGCGGTTGCCGCCACGATGGGGAGCCAGGGACGTCGCATCGATCGTCCTCCTGTGGGTGCGGGGCGGTGGATCGATGCTGATCAGCACCCTTCAGGACGCGCTGCGCCCTCCGCCGGTTCCGCTACCGGAACATCCGCTGCTGCCTGGCGAGGGGCAGCTTCTCGGGGACGCCGTCGAGCGCCTCGTCCACGCTGCGCAGCCGCTGCGCGATCACGTTGAGGACGGTGCCCTCCACCTGGAGCCGCCCGTCGATCACCAGCAGCGGATGGCGATGGAGCAGCGCACGGTGCGCCTGGTAGACCTGCGGCCGCAGGGTGACGTTGATCATGCCTGTCTCGTCCTCGAGCGCGATGAACACGAAGTTCTTCGCCGTCATCGGGTGCTGCACGCTCACCGCCAGGCCGGCCAGCCGGATGATGGACCGATCGCGACGCCGGGCCGCCTGCACCACCGTGATCACGCCGCGCGTCGCGAGCCGCTCGCGGAACAGCTCGACGGCGTGGAGGTTGGGTGAGACGCCGGTATCGCGGTAATCGGCGGCCACCTTCTCGGCCGGTGTCATCGGAGGCAGGGACGCGCCGAGCGCGCGCTGGGCGTCATCGGTCAGACCGAGCGCGGGATGCTCGGGGTCGGCGTCGGCCAGGGTGGTGCGCAGCTGCCAGAGAAGCTCGCGGCGGGGCGCATCGGTCCAGTCGAAGGCGCCGATGCTGATGAGCCGTTCGACCACCTGCTCGCCGAGGCTCGTGCGGGCGACGAAGTCTCGGACGGACCGATACGGGCCATTGGCCCGCTCCCCCTCGAGCGTCTCTCGCGCGCGCTCGTCGATGCCCTTGACCTGGCGCAGGCCGAGCCGAATGGCGTGGCTGTCGCCGTCGGGCCGCGTGTCGTGCTCCCAGGCCGACTCGTTCACGTCGATCGGCAGGACCCGGATGCCGTGGCGCTTGGCGTCGTTGATGACGACCGCGGGCGAATAGAAGCCCATCGGCTGGTTGTTGAGCACGCCGACCGTGTAGTGCGCCGGGTAGTAGCGCTTGAGCCAGGCGGTGTCGTAGCTGATCTTGGCGAAGGCGGCGGCGTGGGCTCGGGCGAAGCCGAACTCGGCGAAGGCGGAGCACTTCTGGAAAAGCGCCTCGGCATCCTCCTCCGTCAGGCCGGTCTTCATGGCACCGCCGACGAAGCGGCCGCGCTCGGCCTGCATCTTGGCGTGGCTGCGATGGCTGCCCATCGCCTTGCGGAAGATGTCGGCCTCGACCGCGGTGTAGCCGCACACCTCGATCGCCACCTGCATGACCTGCTCCTGGTAGAGGATCACCCCGAGGGTGTCGGAGAGAATCGGCTCGAGGCTGGGATGGGCGTAGGTGACCGGCTCCTCCCCGGCGCGGCGACGGAGGTACGGGTGGACGGCATTGCCCTGGACCGGGCCGGGCCGGATGATCGCGACCTGGACGACGAGATCCTCGAATCGCTCGGGTCTTGCCTTGGGCAGGGACTGCATCTGGGCGCGCGATTCGATCTGGAACATGCCGACCGTGTCGGCCGCCTGGATGGACCGGTAGACCTCCGGGTCGTCGTGCGGGAGGGTGTCGAGGTCGATGCGCTGACCCGTGTCGCGCTCGATCCGTCGAAGCGCATCTGAGACGACGCCCAGGGTGCGGAGGCTGAGCAGGTCGATCTTCACCAGGCCGAGCTGCTCGACGTCCTCCTTGTCGTACTGGGTCACCACCCGGTTCGGCATGGTCGCGCGCTCGATCGGCACGAGGTCGATGAGCGGGGTCCGCGTGACGAGCATCCCGCCGACGTGGATGCCGAGATGACGCGGGAAGCCGTCGATCTCCGCACACAGCTGAAGCAGCCACTGCCACCGGTTGCGCGGGGGGTGGCCGAGGTGCGATTCCGGTCGCATAGTCACTTGGGGAGAAGCGAGTGCTCCAGGCGCGGCCTCCGGCACAACCTCCGGCACGACCCGCACCCGTCGCCGCTCCTCGATCGGCATCCCGCTCTCCGGATCCAGCCGCACCAGCTTCGGACGCCCGCTCGACGGTCCCGGCGAGCCGTTGTCGCGCGGCGTGGGCAGCTTCAGCTCGCCACCGGCCAGCTCGCCCGCTCGGGCGTAGCGCTTCGTCGTCTCCGACTCGTGCCGGACCGTCGTGACCGATGCGTCGAGCACGCGCGGGCGCTTCGGCGGCACCCAGCCGCCCTCGCTGGCCGGGCGGGGATCCAGGGCGGGCCGCGGACGCGCGTTCCACGACGAGTCGGACGTCGGATGCACGTGGCCGGACCCCCGTCCGTCGCGGCCGGGCGGGAGGGCCGCATCGGCCATGTCGATGCCGAGCTCGTCGAAGAGCCAGGCGAAGCTGCCGTCCAGCGCCAGGTCGCGGGCCACATCCGACGCGTCGCGGGTGTCGAGCGCCTTGGCCAGCGCGTCGATCCCCTCGAGCGGGAAGCCGAGCGCCTTGGCCACCTCGCGCACCGCGGAGCGCGCCCGGTAGGTGACGATGGTGCAGACCATGGCCGCATGGTCCGCGCCGTACTTCGTGTAGAGGTACTGGATCACCTCCTCGCGCCGGTTGACGTCGAAGTCGATGTCGATGTCGGGCAGCGCGCGCGCCTCGTTGATGAAGCGCTCGAAGAGGAGCTTGTGCTCGATCGGGTCGACCTTGGTGATGCCCAGGCAGTAGGCCACGATCGAGTCACCGGCACTCCCCCGCCCCTGGCCGATGATGCCGTTCGTCCGTGCGAACTCCATCAGGTCCCACACGATGAGGAAGAACTCGGCCAGGTTGGTGCGATCGATGATGTCAAGCTCGTGCGTCAGCTGGCTGAGCGCGCGTTTGGTAATCGGCTGGTAACGGGTCAGTAAGCCGCGATGGGCAAGCTGGTAGAGATATGAGAACGCGGTCTCCCCCTTCGGGACGCTGAATCCCGGGAACCGATAGCGCTCGAAGCCGAGCTCCAGCCGGCAGGCCTTACCGATGGCGGCGCTGCGCGCCATGCCTGACTCCCAGGCGCGGCGGCTGCGCTCGTCCGGCAGGCTGTCACCGATGCGCCCCAGCTCGTCACCCGTCTTGAGCCGGTACTCCGCGTTGGGCAGGAGCAGCTCGCGCGCGTCGGTGAGCGTCGCGCCATGGCGGATGCAGACGAGCACGTCGTGGAGCCGATGTCCGTCCGGATCGGCGTAGTGGACCTCGTTGGTGACCACCGTCGGCAGGCCGGCCTCGTCGGCAAGCGCAGCGAGCTGCGCGACCAGCCAGTCGTCGTCGACCCCGAGGTGATGGCTCAGCTCGAGGTGGAAGTCACCCTCGGGAAAGCGTCGCGCCCAGCCCCGCGCCGCGGATAGCGCCGCCGCGTGCTCGCCGCCGAGGAGCAACCGTGGGACCTCGCCGTTGCGGCAGCCGGAGAGGCCGAAGAGGTGGCCGCGCGCCTCGTCGAGCGCCGCCTCGACGAGCGAGCGCGCGAAGACCGGGAACTGCTTCTCGCCCGCCAGGTGGCCGCGCGAGGCCAGGCGCGAGAGCGCGGTGTAGCCGTCGACATCGCGCGCGAGCAGGACGAGGTGGTCCCCAGGGATCGGTCCGGCGTGGTGCTCGCCGGGCCAGCCGCGGCTCGCCTTCGAGCCACGCAGCGGATCGTTCAGCTTGCGCCCCCGGTGCGCCATGCGCAGCTCGTCATCGGTGCGGGGGATGGTCAGCTCGAGGCCGATGATCGGGCGCACCGGCGACAGGCCGGCCTCGCGGGCCGCATCGGTCTCCGTCTCCTGCGCCGCCTTCCAGGACCGTACCGCGGCGTACAGGCCGGCGTGGTCGGTGATGGCCAGCGCCGGCATGCCCAGCTGCGCCGCGCGCGCGATCAGCTCCTCGGGATGCGTGGCACCGTCGAGGAAGCTGAAGTTGGTGTGCGCGTGAAGCTCGCAGTAGTCGTCCGGCGTGCCCATCGGACGACCGATGATAGAACGTTTGTTCTATTCAGGAAAGGTCGCGACGGCTCGCTATTCCTCGACCGGTGTGAGCACGATCTCGACCTCGACCATCTCGCCGCACCCCACGGTCACCCGGCGAACGGCGTCGCGGTAGTCGATGTCGGTGGTGGAAATCTCGAAGTCGCCCGAGACGCCGGGGGCGGTGAAGACGCCTGTCTCGCCGGTGCGCACGTTCCCCTGGAACCCAGGGGTCGTCATCAGGATGAGGATGTCGGACAGCGGGTTGCCCTCCTCGTCCACCACGCGTCCGCTGATCCCACCATCGGCCACCTGTTCGGGGGTGCAGGCTGCCGTGCTCGGCGACGCCACGATGCTGGCCGATGGCGAGCCGGAAATATCGCAGGCGGCGAGCGACAGGAGGAGGATCATCCCTGCCGCGGCCGGTTGCGCGAAGGACCTCGATCTCGACATGCGCGCCAGTATGCCGATGGCGCTCCCGTCACGCCAACCGGCGGCCATGGCGATCCTCAGGCTGGCCGCCCGATTGCGACGGCGCCCCGCCGTGCCAGGAGCAACGCTGCCGGCGGGATGAGCAGACCAACGCCGAGCAGCCCGAGCGCCGCGTACGAGGCACCGGCCACGATGAGCCCGGAAGAGAGGCTGGACAGCGCGGCCGACGTCCAGATCACGCTGTCGGCCACGCCCTGCACCCGGGTCCGCTCGCCGAGGGAGAGACCGCTCGTGAGCAGCGACGATCCGGCGACGAACCCGAGGTTCCAGCCGTAGCCGAGCAGGAAGAGGGCCAGGGTGAGGAGCGGCCCGCCGTCGGGCGGCGCACCGGCGGCGATGATGGCGGCCGCAGCGAGGGTCGTCAGCCCGGCGGCGATGATGCGCGGGCTTCCGAACCGATCCGTGAGACGGCCGGTGATCGGCGAGAGGGCGAACATCCCGAAGGTGTGGGCCGACAGGACGAACCCCACGGTGTCGAGACCATGGCCGTGATCGGTCAGGTGCAGCGGGGTCATGGTCATGATCAGCACCATCACCACCTGCCCGGCCGCCAGAGTGACGAGCGCGACGATCACAGACGGCGCGCGCATGAGGGTGGTAAGCGACGAGCGCGCCACGGGTTCCTCGCGCGCGGCCAGGGCCGATCGGTCGGCCAGCAGGTAGGGCTCCGGGCGCAGGAAGATGAACGCGATGAGCCCCGCCAGGCCGACGAAGCCGAGCGTCAGCAGGTAGGTGCCTGCCAGCGGTGGCAGGCCGAAGGACTCGGCGATGACCCCCGCCGGACCGACGAGGTTCGGCCCGCTGACCGCGCCGATCGTGGAGCCCCACACCACGGTGGAGATGGTGCGCGCGCGATGCTCGCTCGGGAACAGGTCGGCGGCGATGTAGCGGCCGAGCTGACCGGCGCCGTTCGCAAACCCTGCGAGCGCGCTTCCTGCCAGCAGGAGGGCCAGCGAGCCGACCACGACGCCGAGCAGGGCGACGGCACCGCCGAGCGAGCCACCCAGGATCCCGACGAGCAGCCCTCGGCGCCGGCCGACACGGAGCATCAGGAAGGAGAGGAGGCTGGCCGCCGAAGCGGTGCCGAGGGTGCTCGTGGCCGTCGGCAGTCCGCCGGGTGCGGCGCTGCCCGCGATCTCGGCCGCCGCCAGCGTCCCGGCCGTGACCGCGGCAATGTAGCCGGTGCTGCCGAGCGCCGCGACGGCGAACAGCGTCCACACGATGCGGCGACGAAGACGCGGCAGGTCGGCGGGATCGATCACCGGCGCGCTCATGTCTCCACGTACCGCTCGAGGAACCGGCGCAGGTCGAGCCCGCTGTCGCGGTGCTCCGCGGCCCGGTCGCGGCCGATCCACCGGTAGTGCCACGGCTCGTACGAGAAGCAGGTTGTCTCCTCTCCGTCCGGCGGATAGCTCATCACGAAGCCGTACCGCCAGCCATTGGCGGCCATCCAGGCCCCCTCGTCGGACTCGACCGCCCAGTCGCCGAAGCGCCCGCTCCATCCGGGCGAGGTCAGGTCGAGCGCCGTGCCGAGCTGGTGCTCGGAGTGGCCGGCCCGCGCGGTGCGGCTCATGGCACCGGCGAGGCCGAGGCGCACCACCCAGCTGTCGAAGGTCGCGGCCTGGCTGGCATACGAGCGATAGGCGGACTCGATCTCGATGGTCAGGCCGGCTGCCTTCCAGGCGTCGGCCATGGCCGCCAGGTCGTCGACGATGACGGCACGCACGAGCTTCGTGCCCGATGCGCCGGTCAGGCCGGCGGCGGAGGCGGCCACCAGGTCGCCGGGGGCATACGCCGCGGGCAGCGCATAGCTTCGATCCAGGACGGCCAGTGCCTCGTCCACTGCCGGCGGAGCGGCGAGGTCGCGGTCCGCACAGTGGTCGGGCACCAGGTCGGGCCGATAGGCCGCCACCAGGACCGGCGGCGCCGGGCGGGTCGGCGGAGCGACGATCCGTTCGGGCGAACGATCGACCGCCGGACCGGGCGACACCGTCGCTGCCGGCATCGGCGTCGCGCTCGCCGAGGGCGCGCTACTGGGCGGCGGGCTGGCCGCGCAGGCGCTCAATGC
>DASVEH010000069.1:0-2736 GCA_036380655.1 Candidatus Limnocylindria bacterium
TCGCCCAGCTCGTCATCGACGGCCTGCCCGACGACTTCCCGCCGCTGCGCTCGCTCGACGCCCGCCCGAACAACCTGCCGACCCAGCTCACGACATTCGTGGGCCGGGACAAGGAGCTCGGCGAGGCCGTGGCGCTGCTGGCCGGGACTCGGCTGCTGAGCCTGACCGGGCCGGGCGGCACCGGCAAGACCCGGCTCTCGCTGCAGGTCGCGGCGGCGGCCGCCGATGAGTTCCCCGACGGGATCTGGTTCGCGGCCCTCGAACCGGTCCGCGACCCGGCGCTGGTGCCCGCCACGATCGGCCGTGTCCTCGGCGTCGCTGACAGCCGCAATCGCCCGGCCATCGACACGCTCGTCGATCACATCGGGCAGCAGCGGATGCTGCTCGTCCTCGACAATTTCGAGCAGGTCATCGCCGCCGGCGCCGACGTGGCAGACCTCCTGCGCCGCTGCCCGAACATCACCTGCCTGGTCACGACGCGGATCGCGCTGCGGATCTCGGGCGAGCAGGAATACCCGGTGCCGGGCCTCCCGGCCCCACCCGACACGAGCCGCCTGTCGGAGGTCGACCGGCTCAACCTGCCGCGCGCCATCCGGGAATACGACCTCGACACGCTCAACCAGTTCGAGGCGGTCCGGCTGTTCATCGCCCGCGCGTCGGCGGTCAAGCCCGGCTTCGCGGTCACCAACGCCAACGCGCCGGCCGTCGCCGGCATCTCGGCGCGCCTTCACGGCATGCCCCTGGCGATCGAGCTCGCGGCGGCTCGCATCAAGCTCCTCACCCCCGATCAGATCCTCGCTCGGCTCGAGCATCATCTCGCGCTGCTGACCGCTGGCTCGCGCGACCTGCCGGAGCGGCAGCAGACGCTCCGTGGCGCGATCGCGTGGAGCTACGACCTGCTCGACGACGGGGCCAAGCTGCTCATCGACCGGCTGTCGGTCTTCCGGGGCGGCTGCGAGCTGGAGATGGCCGAGACGGTCTGCGGCCCGGCCGAGGAGCTTGGCGTCGACGTGTTCGAGGGGATCGGCGCCCTGGTCGACCAGAGCCTGGTGCGGATCGACGACATGGCCGCCGGGGAGCCGCGCTTCGTGATGCTGGACACGATCCGCGAATACGCGGCCGAGATGCTGGCCAAGCGTGGCGAGGCCGACCAGCTCGCCGCGCGCCACGCACACGCCATGCTCGACCTTGCCGAGCGCGCGGCGCCGAACCTGACCGGCATGGACCAGCGCACCTGGCTCGACCAGCTCGAACGCGACCACGACAACCTGCGGGCGGCGCTGGAGTGGGCGACGGCCCGGCCGGAACCGGAGGTCGCGGCCAGGATGGCGTTCGCGCTGTGGCGTTTCTGGCAGCAGCGCGGCTACCTGAACGAGGCACGCGTCCGGTTCGAGGCCATGGCGGCCCAGGGCTGGAACCTGGACCCGGTCTGGGCCGCCCGGTTCGCCGAGGGGTTCGGGGGTATCGGCTACTGGCAGGCCGACTACCCGGTCGCCGATCGCTGGTACAAGGAGGCGCTCCGGCTCTGGCGCGGGATCGGCGACAAGGGCGAGATCGCCAACGCCCTCTACAACGACGCCTACGCGGACATCCTGCCGCTCATGGGCCTGAGCGGGCGCGAGATGAGCGCAGCGCAGCGCGAGCCGAAGTACCAGGAGGGCCAACGCAAGCTCGAGGAAGCGCTGGCGCTCTATCGGGAGATCGGCGACAAGGCCGGCGAGGGGAACATCCTGTGGGCCCTCGGCAGCTATGCCTACTTCACGGTGGCTGGATTGCCCGCCGAGCATTGGTATCGCGAGTCACTCGCGCTGCACCGCGAGGCCGGACATCGGACGATGGAAGCGTGGTCGCTGCACATGCTCGCGCTGGTCCAGATCGGGAACGGGGAGTTCACGGAATCCACGCAACACGCGCGCGAGGCGCTCGGGATCTTCCAGGACGCCGGTGACGTGGGCGGGATCACGCTGATCCTCGATGACCTGGCATCGATCGCCGTGGCGGCCGGCGACGCGCCCCGCGGTGCTCGGCTCTACGGCGCCGCGCGACATCTGCAGGCGACGAGCGGCACGATGCTGGCGAACTCCGTCGAGGAGACGTGGGACTCGTACAACGCCCCGTCGCCGCGGTCGGTGCTGCGTCCCGAGGACTTCGAGCGCTACGCCGCGGAGGGCGCCGCCTTGGGTCTCGATGAGATCGTGGCCTACGCGCTGGAGGACCCGGCGCCCGTATCATGAGCGGCGCGATGCTCGACGACCCGACGCGACCCTCGGCTCTTCCGCCGGCGCAGCCCATCCGGTTCCTCGAAGACCCCGACGAGCCCTCGCGCGCGGTCGATCCTGGACTCGTGATCATGACCTGTGCCAACTGCGGCGCGGCCATGGACGAGCGCAAGTGCAAGCTCATCTGCCGCTGCGGGTACTTCCTGTCCTGCTCCGACTACTACTGATCGGCCCGGCTCGCGCCCCCGCGGGTCGGCTCGGCTAGACTGGCGCTCCGATGACCGCCGAGCCCCGTCCCGATCCCGTCACGTCCGGTCCTCCACCGGCGCGCGACAAGACCGGCATCCCCAAGAACCCAGGGCGCCGCGACCTCGGGATGAAGGTCTCGCTCCTCTTCCCTGACCGCGACATCGTCGAGAAGTTCTACGTCCCGGTCATCTACACCGCCTGCCGGACGTGCTATTCCGAAGAGGTCCCCGAGGAGATCTTCGCCAAGGCCGTCGACGGCGGCTACGAC
>DASVEH010000070.1:0-2250 GCA_036380655.1 Candidatus Limnocylindria bacterium
CACGAGCAGCCGTTGCGCGCGCCACCCATCGCCGCGCACGTCGAGGTCGCTGCCTTCGATATCCGCCAGGTTCCGAACGATCACTGTTGCCTCCGTTTGCGAAGGTGCCATTCTCCGCTCAGGTCGCTGCCAGGTGACTCGATTCGCCGCGGAGCGTGGACGAGGCCGCGATCCGGCCGGTGGGCCGTCTAACGTCGATCACAGCGATGGATGACACCTCGGAGCCGCAGGCAGAGGCGGCCCGGCGCACCTGGATGGACCCGCGGCTATCATCGGTCCCGAGATGTCTGTGTACCTCGATCATGCTGCGACGTCGCCACTGCGCCCCACCGTGCTGGAGGCGATGCTGCCGTACCTGACGACGCAGGGCGGCAACGCGTCGAGCCTGCACGCGTCCGGTCGCCGGGCGCGGCAGGGGATCGACGAGGCGCGCGAGATCGTGGCGGAGCACATCGGCGCGCAGCCGCGCGAGATCGTGTTCACCTCCGGCGGCACCGAGGCCGACAACCTCGCCGTCAAGGGCGCCGCCTGGGCTGCCACGGCCCGCGGGCGGCACGTCGTCACCACCGCGGTGGAGCACAAGGCGGTGCTGAACGCCGCCGCCATCCTGGAGCGGAGCGGCTTCGAGATCACGATCCTGCCGGTGGACCGATACGGTCGCGTCGACCCGGTCGACGTTGCGGCCGCGCTCACCGAGCGCACCACGCTGGTGAGCGTCATGGCCGCCAACAACGAGGTCGGCACGCTGCAGGAGATCGGAGCCATCGGCGAGATCGTGCGGGGACACGCGGCCAGGCTGCACGTCGACGCGGTGCAGCTCGCCGCCCACCTGCCGATCGACGTCAACGCCTGGCAGGCGGACCTCGTCAGCCTCTCGGCGCACAAGCTGGGCGGACCGCAGGGAGTTGGAGCGCTCTACGTCCGGCGCGGCACCCAGATGCTGCCGCAGATGCAGGGCGGGTCGCAGGAGCGTCAGCGGCGCGCCGGCACCGAGAACGTGGCCGGCATCGTCGGCTTCGGTGCCGCCGTTCGGACGACCCTCGCCGAGATGGCCGACACCGATCGGCTGCGGGCGCTGAGCGCGCGCCTGCGCGACGGCCTGCTCGGATTCGACGGGGTCAGTCTCACGGGCCATCCGGACGATCGGCTGCCGAACAACGTGAGCGTGGCGATCGACGGCGTCGAGGGCGGCGACCTCGTTGCGGCGCTGGATCTCGAGGGGATCGAGACCTCGACCGGTAGCGCCTGCACGTCCGGCAGCGCCGAGCCCAGCCACGTCCTGCTGGCCATGGGCATCGACCCGCACCTCGCGCACGGCTCGCTGCGCCTGACGCTGGGCCCGGAGACGTCGCAGGCCGACGTCGACGCCACGCTGGCCGCGGTCGCCGCCGTCCTCCCGCGCCTGCGGAGCGTGCGGGGCAGCCATCCCAAGGCGGCGGTGCCCGCGTGAGCCGCATCGTGGCCGCCATGAGCGGCGGGGTGGACTCGTCCGTCGCCGCCGCGCTCCTCGCGAAGGACCGTGGCGAGGAAGAGGTGATCGGCGTCTGGATGCGAACCCACGGCGACCTGCCGGAGGGCTACGAGCTGTCGCGCTCGTGCTGCTCGCCGGACGCGGCCGACGACGCCCGTCGCGTGGCGCAGCTGGTCGGCATCCCCTTCTTCACCCTCAACGTGGAGAAGGAGTTCGGCGCACGGGTCATCGACGCCTTCGTCGACTCGTACCTCGAGGGCGCCACCCCGAACCCGTGCCAGGCCTGCAACCAGTACATCAAGTTCGACGAGCTCCTCCGTCGCGGCCTGGCCGCATACGGAGCCGATGCCGTCGCCACCGGCCACTACGCCCGCCTCGAGCACCGCGACGGACGCTGGCGCCTCATGCGCGCGGCCGATGCCGACAAGGACCAGACCTACTTCCTGTGGGTCCTCGACCAGGAGCAGCTGTCTCGGACGCGCTTCCCGCTCGGCGACCTGACCAAGCCCGAGGTGCGCGCCATCGCGGCACGGCTTACCCTCCCCACGGCCCAGAAGCCGGAGAGCCAGGAGATCTGCTTCGTGCCGCTCGGCGACTATCGGACGCTCCTCGAGGAGCGTCGCGGCTATGCCGGGGATCCGGGCCCGATCGTCGACGCCGATGGCACCCGCGTAGGCACCCACACCGGCTATGCCCACTACACGGTGGGGCAGCGGCACGGGCTCGGCGTCGCGCTCGGCGAGGCGGTCTACGTGCGCGAGGTGCAGCCCGCCACGAAC
>DASVEH010000071.1:0-2323 GCA_036380655.1 Candidatus Limnocylindria bacterium
CCTCGCGGGCGAGATCCCCGATCCAGCCGTCCTGCCCGAAACGGCGCTCCTCCTCCCGCGGCTGCCGTTCGTGCCGTTCGGGGAGATGGGCAGCACGGACCTCGCCGGCCGCATCGCCGCCGCGCTCACGGACGGGCCGGAGCCGCTCCCCGACGCCACGATCCTCGAGCGGCACGGCGCCGTCGCGGTCGGTCCGGACCTCATCGCGGCCGTCGATCGGCTCGAGCTCATCGAGGTCCTGTGCCGGACCTGGCGGGACGCGCTGCTCCTGCGGGCAGCCCGCGCCGCGCTGGACCGGCCGGGGTAGCATCGGAGAGGCCCAGACGGTCGCCGCGAGGCCGCCGCCCCACCACAGGAGGGATGATGTCCACCCGCAAGTACCTGGCCGAACTGCTCGGTACGTTCCTGTTCCTCACGATCGGCTACGCCTCGGTGGCGTCGTTCACCGCCGCCGGCGCTCCGGGCCTGCTCGTGGTCCCGTTCGCGTTCAGTCTCGGCTTGCTCGCGGCGATCTTCGCCGTCGGGCACATCTCCGGCGGTCACTTCAATCCCGCCGTCACCGTGGCGATGGTCATCGACAGGCGGACGCTCCCCATGGACGCGGTCGGCTACATCGTGGCGCAGGTCATCGGGGCGATCGGCGCGGCCGCGCTCGTGCTCGCGGTCGCGGGGCAGGCCTCGGTCACGGCCGGGGTCACGAAGCCCGGCGGCGGCGTCACCGAGGTCGGGGCCCTCATCCTCGAGACAGTCCTGACGGCTGCCTTCATCGCGGTCATCCTGGCCTCGACCAAGCGGGCGCCACGGCTCGCCCCGCTCGCCATCCCGCTCACGCTCGTGGCGATCCACTTCGCGTCGGCGCCCCTGACCGGCGCCTCGGTCAACCCGGCCCGGTCGCTGGGCTCGGCGCTGATCGGTGGGGACCTCGCCGCGCTGTGGGTCTACATCGTCGCCCCGACGGTCGGCGCGGTCCTCGGCTGGGCGATCTACCACGTGGTCGACGGCGGCGGCGAGGAGCCGCTGGGCTAGGTTCCCGCCGTATCGAAGCGCGGGTGGTCCGCGCGCGGAAGCCGCGACCGCCGGTCACTCCTCCTCGAGGCTGAACCGCCGGGCGTTGCCCATCTGGCCCCAGACGCGCGCCTGGGTCACGGCAAGCAGCTGCCGGATGTGGTTGCGGTCGTGGTGGACCCACTCGCCGAGCAGCTCGTCCACGCGCAGCGGTCCGACCTCGGGATGGACCCCTGACCGGCCGAGGTCCGCCGGGGTCAACGTCCGAACCAGGGCGACCCCGTCCGCGCGCAGGGTCACGAATTCCTCGACCAGCTCCGCTGGCTCCCGGAGGTGATCGCGGCGGGCCGCCGCCACCGCCGGCGGATCCCACGCCTCGAGATCGGGCGGGAGATGCGGGCGATCGCCGTGGGCCGCGTCGACGATGCGCCGGATCCGCCCGGCGAACCCGCGCCGCTCAGCCTCGATGAGGTGCCCGACGCATTCGTTGGCGCTCCACTCCCCGGGAGCGGGTCGCCAGCCGGCGGCCGCGCCCAGACCGCCGATCTCGGCCGCGACGGTGGTCGTGCTGGCAAGCAGCAGGCCGGCGATCGTCGGCAGGTCGAGCGCCTCGAGGGCCTCGGCGTCGGCGGCGAACGGGTCGGTCATGTCGCAGGCTCGGGGGTCGGCGCCGTCGGGACCACCGCGCCCGCCATCGGGAGGGAGCGCCCACCGTCGGCCATCGCCGGCTCCGCCAGCCAGCACGCCGCCGCCTGCCCGCCACCGACATCGATGAGCGGCGGCTCCTCGACCAGGCACCGGTCGAAGACCTTCGGGCAGCGCGGGTTGAAGCGGCAGCCGGTCGGGATGTGGACGGCGTCCGGCGTCTCGCCCTTGAGGATCGTCCGCTGGGCGCGCTCCCCGGCCGTCGGCGGGTCGGGTGACGGCGACACCGACACGAGCGCTTGCGTGTAGGGGTTGCGCGGCTTGCGGATGACGGACTCGGCGGGGCCGATCTCCATGATCTTGCCGAGGTACATGACCGCGATCCGGTCGGCGATCACCCAGGCCAGCGACAGGTCGTGGGTGATGAACAGGTAGGTCAGCCCGCGCTCGCGCCGCAGCTCCAGCATCAGGCGCAGCAGCTCGGTCCGGATCGACACGTCGAGCATCGAGACGGGCTCGTCGGCCACGATCAGCTCGGGGCCCATGACGAGCGCGCCCGCGATCACGACGCGCTGGCGCTGGCCGCCGGACAGCTCGTGCGGGAAGCGAGAGGCGAAGGCTTGCCCGGGCCGAAGGCCCGCCGATTCGAGCGCGGCGTGGACCCGCTGGCGTC
>DASVEH010000072.1:0-2348 GCA_036380655.1 Candidatus Limnocylindria bacterium
GTGCTTACGGACGGCGTGGTGACCCTGGACGCCTTATGAGTGAAGGTGGGACCCGCCTGAGCCCGGTTGGTGTGGTCATCGCGGCGGTGCTGCTTCTGCTCGTCGCCCTGTCGCCGACGCTGTTGTTCGGGGAATCCATCAGCGGCTTCGGCCTCATCCTGATGGGCGCGAGCGTTCTCGGCACCGGCCTGCTCGTGCGGTGGGGAGTCGGTGCACGGGCGCGCACGCTCGGAACCATGCTCGTGACCATCGGAGCGGTGATTCTGGTCGTCGGCCTCGGCCTGACGGTGCTTGCGGTTTGGAGCCGAGGATACTGATCGACCCGAGCAGCATCGCCTCCGAGCCGCCGGGAAGCCTCGCCATACCGGAGCCGCCGGGAAGCCTCGCCATACCCGCCCGACTGGTCGCGACCGTCGGCTCGGTGCATGAGGGTACCGGCGGCTTCTACTTCCTCCCAATCATCGTCGCGAATTCGGCGCGAGCTGCGTCGTAGTCTTGCTCGGCGATTGTGACGGCGGCTGCGGCCTCGTCAGCGAGCATCTCGAATGCCGCTATGACTTCAGCGGGATAGTCCTCCGTCGCGAGCTGCTCGGCATCGCGTCGTGCTCCTTCGGCCCGCTGCCGGGCTGCCGGGATTCCCTGATACAGGGAATCAACTGACGGGCATAGTCCGGAACGCTCCTGTAGATTGGCATGCTGGCGAGTCTACGCGACACGCAAGCCGTCACGACGAGGCCCGACGCTGCCCTCGTGAAACGGTCGAATAAGTCGAAGCGAAATGCTCGGCCCCCCACGCTCGGTGCCACAGCGCTACGGCCTCGATACGCGGTTGATAACGGCGGGGTGAATCGGTCCTCCGCTACCATCGACGAAATGCCACCGGTCGTGCCGTCGCCAGATCAGCTCCCGTTCTTCGAGGAGCTGGCATCGGCGCCGCGACCCCGCCGGCCGCACCTTCGCATCCAGCCGCCGCTGCTCGCCGATCTCACCGCACGCCAGCGCAAGGCGGTGACCCACGAGAGCGGGCCGCTGCTTATCGTGGCGGGGGCGGGAACCGGAAAGACGACGGTCATCACCCGCCGCATCGCCTGGCTCGTTGCCGAGAAGCGGGCGCTGCCGTCGGAGATCCTGGCGCTGACCTTCACCGACCGCGCGGCGCTCGAGATGGTCGAGCGCGTCGATCGCCTGGTGCCCTACGGCCAGACCGATGCCGAGATCAGCACCTTCCACGCCTTCGGCGACAGGCTCCTGCGCGAGCACGCGCTCGAGGCGGGTCTCTCGGACCGCTCGACCGTCCTCAGCCGCGCCGAGCAGATCATCCTGCTCCGGGAGCACCTGTTCGACCTCCCCCTCGATCGATATCGGCCGCTCGGCGATCCGACGCGCTTCCTTTCGGCGCTCGTGACGCTCATCGGCCGGCTGCGCGACGAGGACATCACCCCAGCGGCCTACCTCGCCGCCGCCGCCGATCTCGCGGCCCGCGCCGCCGCGGCTCCGGCCGACGAGACGCTGGCCGAGGAGGCCGCCCGCCACGCCGAACTGGCCGCGACCTACGACGCCTACGAGCGCCTGATGCGCACGACCGATCGGCTCGATTTCGGCGACCAGGTGGGCCTCGCCCTTCGGTTGCTGCGTGAGCATCCCGCGGTGCTCGAGGAGGAGCGGGCACGCTACCGGTACATCCTCGTCGACGAGTTCCAGGACACGAACCACGCGCAGTGGGAGATCGTGCGCCTGCTGGCCGAGCCGCACGGCAACGTGACGGTCGTGGGTGATGACGACCAGAGCATCTACCGATTCCGCGGCGCGGCGCTCGGCAACATCCTCGGCTTCCGGGACGCGTACCCGAAGGCGACCAGCGTCGTGCTCGTCGACAACTACCGCAGCCGCCAGCCCATCCTCGACGCGGCGCATCGGCTCATCAGTCACAACGATCCCGAGCGCCTCGAGGCGCGCGAGGGGCTCGACAAGCGCCTGCGCGCCCGCCTGCGATTCGATCGGGCCGAGCCCGCCGCGGGACCGATCGGCCTTCTCGCCTTTGCCACCGGCTCGGACGAGGCCGATGCCGTGGCGGACCACATCGGCGCCTCCCTCCGCGCCGGCCGTCGGGCGGGCGACCACGCCATCCTGGTGCGCGGCAACCGCGACGCGGACATCTACCTGCGGGCGCTGAACATGGCTCGCATTCCGTGGCGTTTCAGCGGCACCGCCGGCCTCTACCGCCAGCCCGAGGTGCGCGTCCTCATCAGCTTCCTGCGTGCGGTGAACGATCCGGACGACTCGGTCAGCCTGTACGACCTGGCGACGAGCGAGATCTTCGGCCTAGCCGCCTCGGACGTCACGGTCGC
>DASVEH010000073.1:0-3994 GCA_036380655.1 Candidatus Limnocylindria bacterium
GGGCCGGCCAGCGCTCCGACCAGGATGGTGCCGATGCTGTCGAGGTAGACGGGCAGCTTCAGCGCATTGGCCACGGTGGCGCCCAGGATGATGTTGATCGCGACCGCGATCGGCATGAGCACGATGGTTCGGGTGTCGAACTGCGAGGCGATCGACCCGAAGCCACCGGTCTGCGCGTACTCGACGCCCGCATAGACGAGGAAGGCGACGACCAGCGCGATGGCGCCGATGAGGGCGAACGAGTCGGCCCCCTCGGTGTCGAAGAAGTTGCCGGCATCCACGCCGGTCCCGAAATTGCCGATCGTGACCATCCCGATGAGGATCACGACGAGGAACGCCACCAGGGCAGCGATCCAGCGGACGACCATGGGTTGACCCTCCTCCGTGTGTGAGCCGATCACGATCAGCTGTATGGCGCGCCGACTGCGCGCCCGAGGCGCGAGATGAGCTCCCCCTTCATGCCGTCCGCGTCGATCGCGGTGGCGACCGACACCGGCGGTCGATCATCACCTTCCGAGCGGTAGAGGCTGCCGGCCATCGCCGGATCCGAGCTGGTGTCGCAGGCAAGCGTCTCCGTCACCGACTCCGTCACGAGATCTGGACGCAGGAGCGAGCCGATGAGGACGATGGGGTCGTGCAGGTAGGCGCCGTCGATGCCATCGGCCTGCTGGTGGAAGCCGACGTAGAAGCGCACCGCGTCGCGGACGATGCCGGCGAGGTGCGTGTCCGGCAGCTCGCGCAGGTCGTCCATGGTGAAGAGCACGTCCTGCGTGGCATCGAGCGGGAAGATGCGATGGATGGCGCCGGCGCGCAGGCAAACCTCGACGGCCTCGGGGTCGACGCAGGCGTTCCATTCGCCGGTCTCGGTCGTGTTGCCGCGCTCCTCGAGGGTGCCGCCCATCCAGATGACCTCGCGCGCGCCGGCGGCGAGGTCGACGCCCTGCTGGGTGGCCGACGCGAGGTTCGTCAGCGGGCCGAGCGCCACGACCGACATCGCGCCGGGATGACGGCTGACGTGAGCGCCGAGGTACCGGCTGGCGGGGATGGCGGTGTACTCGGTCGTGCCCAGCTGACGGTCCTCGCCGCGCAGCTCGACGTAGCCGGTGCCGGTGGGGCCGTGCGTGTCTGGCGCGGTCCGCAGACGCCGCTGAAGCGGGCGCGCCGCACCGATGCTGACCGGGACGTCGCCGCGGCCGACCATCCGCAGGATCTTGCCGGTGTTGCGGGCCACGTGGTGGATCTCGACGTTGCCGGCGACGCAGGTCACGCCGCGCAGGTTGAGCTCCGGGCTGGTGGCCGCGATGAGCAGGGCGATCATGTCGTCGATCCCGGTGTCGACGTCCAGGATCAACGGGCGCGGCTCCTGCGGGGCTGAGGCGTCGGCGTCCATCGGGCGCCTATGGTACGCGCCAACCGCCTGCCTGGCCGACCTTGGTCGCCAGCGGCCGGCCGAGCGTCTCGCTGACGTGGCGGGCCGCCACGAGCAGCGCGTCGAGATCGACGCCGTGCGTGAGACCCTGCCGATCGAGCAGGTAGACGAGGTCCTCGGTGGCCAGGTTGCCGGCGGCGCCCGGCGCGTACGGACAGCCGCCCGTCCCGCCGGTCGACGCGTCGAAGCAGCGAACGCCGAGCTCCAGCGCCTCCGCCACGTTCGCCAGGGCGGTGCCTCGCGTGTCGTGGAAGTGCATCGCCAGCCGCTCCGCCAGGAAGCCCGCGGAGACGAGGGCACCAACCACGCGTCGCACGTCGGCGGGGCCGGCGACGCCGATGGTGTCGCCGATCGAGAGCTCGTCGACGCCCAGCTCCAGCAGCTGCTGCGCCACGGCGACGACGGCCGCCTCGCTGACCTCGCCCTGGTAGGGGCAGCCGAAGGCGGTGCTGAGGTAGCCGCGCGTCCACCAGCCGCGCTGGCGCGCCGTCTCGATGATCGGCCGGAACGTCGCGATCGACTCGGCGATCGTCATGTTGATGTTGGCCTTCGTGAACGGCTCGGAGGCGGCGGTGAACACGCAGATGGCGTCGGCGCCGGCCGCCTCGGCCCGGGCGAGGCCGCGTTCGTTGGGGACCAGCACGGGGTAGCGCACCTTCGGCCGCCGCTCGAGATAGGCCATCAGCTCGTCGGCGTCGGCGAGCTGCGGGATCGCTGCCGGCGCCACGAAACTGGTCGCCTCGATCTCGCGCAGGCCGGCATCGGCGAGCAGCGACAGGAAGCGCAGCTTCGCCTCGGTCGGGATCGGCGCCGCCTCGTTCTGCAGCCCGTCCCGGGGCCCGACCTCGTAGACCCGGACGTCGCGATCAGCCATCGGTCTCATGGTAGGGGGCGACCTCGGCGAGCACATCGCCGCGCTGGACCTGCGCGCCCTCGGCCACGTCGAGGCGGACGAGCGTCCCGTCCGTCGGCGCGAGCACCGCGTGCTCCATCTTCATGGCCTCGATGACGACGATCGGCTGGTGGGCCCGCACGGCCTCGCCCTCGGCGGCACGTACGGCGATCACCCGGCCCGGCATCGGGGCGGACAGCACCGCGGCCCCGGCCCCGCCGGCCGAGGCATGCCGGACCGCCTCTTCCACCGTCGGCGGCGGCGCCAGTCGGAACTCGTGCGACTGCCCGTCGACGTCGACGTGCGCACGATCTCCGTCGAGGGTGGCCGGAGTCGCCGGCGACGAGCCCGCGCGCACGGGACGTTCGATCTCTTCGGAGGCAATGCGGACGATGGGATCGCCGTTGAGGCGCCAGCCGGCCCCCCAGATGCCCGGGTCGCGGCCGGCGAGCGCGGCGGCTGCGGCCTCCCAGTGCTCCTCCGAAGGCTGGCGGGTCGCCGGCGGCGCGAGCGCCGCGATGGTGTCGGTGCGCATCTCGCCCTCCCGCATCGGATCCTGCGCCATGAGCCAGCGCAGGAAGCGCAGATTGGTGCGGACGCCGAGCACGACGGTCTGGCCGAGCGCCGACTGGAGCCGCCCGAGCGCCTCCTGGCGCGTCCGGCCGTGCGCGATGAGCTTGGCGAGCATCGGGTCGTACCGATCTCCGACCAGGTCGCCTTCGCGGACGCCGGTGTCGATCCGGACGCCCTCGGGCCAGCCGATCCGGGCCAGCCGCCCCGTGGCCGGCAGGAAGCCGGCATCGGGATCCTCGGCATAGAGGCGTGCCTCGATCGCGTGGCCGTCGATGGGCGGCGGCTCGGCCAGCCCGATCTCCGCCAGGGTCGCCCCGGCCGCGATCCGCAGCTGGTCGGCCACCAGGTCTCGGCCCGTGACCGCCTCGGTGACGGGGTGCTCGACCTGGAGCCGCGTGTTCATCTCCAGGAAGTGGAATGAGCCCGCGTCGGTGAGGAGCATCTCGACCGTGCCAGCGCCGGCATAGCCGGCAGAGCCGGCTACGCGCAGGGCGGCGGTGCCCATCCGCGCGCGCAGCTCGCCGTCGACGGATGGCGCCGGCGCCTCCTCCACGATCTTCTGGTTGCGCCGCTGGGCGCTGCAGTCGCGTTCACCGAGATGCACGCCGTTCCCGTGGCCGTCGAAGAGGACCTGGATCTCGACGTGGCGCGCACCTTCGAGGAACCGCTCCAGGATGAGCCGATCGTCACCGAAGGACCGATGCGCCTCCCGACGCGCGGCCGCCAGCGCCTCGTGCAAGTCGCCCGCGGTGCGGACCACGCGCATGCCCTTGCCGCCGCCGCCCGCGGTGGGCTTCACGAGAAGGGGAAAGCCGACGCGCCCGGCCTCGGCGACCAGGGTGTCGTCGTCCTGCGCCGCTCCGTCGTACCCGGGCACCGTCGGCACGTCGAACGCGGCGGCCTGTCGCCGGGCGGCCGCCTTGTCGCCCATGGCCTCGATCGCCTCGGGCGGCGGGCCGACCCAGGTCAGACCGGCGGCGAGGACGGCGCGCGCGAAGGCGGGATTCTCGGCAAGGAAGCCGTAGCCGGGATGGACCGCATCGGCCCCGCTCGCTCGGGCGACCTCCAGCAGTCCCTCGATGTCGAGGTAGGAGCCGATC
>DASVEH010000074.1:0-6456 GCA_036380655.1 Candidatus Limnocylindria bacterium
CAGCTCGCCGACGGGCGGGAAGTGCACCCGGCCGATCAGCTCGACCGGCACGCGGCCGCTGAATCGCGACAGGTCGAGCTCGACGTACTGCGCGAATCGCGACAGGTTGGCGACGCACAGGATCGAGATGCCCTCGTGCTCCCGCAGGTACGCCAGCACGCGTCGGTTCTCGGGATGCAGGAACTCGAGGCTGCCGCGTCCGAAGACCGGGTGGGCGCGGCGCACGCGGATGAGCCGCTTCATCCAGTTCAGGAGCGAGCCCGGCACCCGCTCCTGCGACTCGACGTTGACGGCCTGGTAGCCGTAGACCGGATCGGCCACGAGAGGCGCGTAGAGCGCGTGGATGTCGGCCTTGCTGAATCCGGCGTTGCGGTCGCCGGTCCACTGCATCGGCGTGCGGACGCCGTTGCGATCGCCCAGGTAGACGTTGTCGCCCATCCCGATCTCGTCGCCGTAGTAGATGACCGGCGTGCCGTGCATGCTGAAGAGGAGCGAGTTGAGCAGCTCGATCCGCCGGCGGCTGTTGTCCACGAGCGGCGCCAGCCGGCGCCGGATGCCGACGTTGATGCGCATGCGAGCGTCCTTGGCGTACTCGGTGTACATGTAGTCGCGCTCCTCATCGGTCACCATCTCGAGGGTGAGCTCGTCGTGGTTGCGGAGGAAGAGCGCCCACTGCGCGTCGTCGGGGAGCGGCGGCGTCTGGTCCATCACCTCGACGATCGGGTAGCGGTCCTCCCGTCGCAGGGCGATCCAGATGCGCGGCATGAGCGGAAAGTGGAAGGCCATGTGGCATTCCGGGCCGTCACCGTCGCCGAAGTAGGGCAGCACGTCGGGCGGCCACTGGTTCGCCTCCGCCAGCAGCATGCGGCCCTGGTAGCGCGAGTCGAGCTCGGCTCGCAGGCGCTTGAGGATGGCGTGGGTCTCCGGCAGGTTCTCCCCGTTCGTGCCATCGCGCTCGACCAGGTAGGGCACCGCGTCGAGCCGCATGCCGTCGACACCGAGGTCGAGCCAGAAGCGCATGACGCGCAGGACCGCCCGGACGACCTGCGGGTTGTCGAAGTTCAGGTCCGGCTGGTGACTGAAGAACCGGTGCCAGTAGAACTGCTGCGTCTCCTGGTCCCAGGTCCAGTTGCTGGTCTCGGTATCGGTGAAGATGATGCGAGCGTCGGCGTACTTCTCGTCGGTGTCGCTCCACACGTACCAGTCGCGCTTCGGGTTCCTGCGGCTGGACCGCGATTCGAGGAACCAGGGATGCTGGTCGCTGGTGTGGTTGACGACCAGCTCGGTGATCACCCGCAGCCCGCGCCGATGGGCCTCGCGCACGAAGGCGCGGAACTCGCGCAGCGAGCCGTAGTCGGGGTGGACCGAGGTGAAGCTCGCGATGTCGTAGCCGTCGTCGCGGAGCGGCGACGGGTAGAAGGGCAGCAGCCAGACGGCGGTGACGCCGAGGTCGGCGATGTAGTCGAGCCGTTCGGCCAGCCCAGCGAAGTCCCCCACCCCATCGTTCGTCGAGTCCATGAAGGCCTTGACGTGGAGCTGGTAGATGATCGCGTCCTTGTACCACTGCGGATCGTCACGCAGCAGGTGGGGCGCTCCCGTGTCGATATGCCGCGGCGCCCCTGCCGGCTCGCCCTTCTCGAGGACGCGGGTCACGGATGCCGCGAGGCCGCCGTCGACGGCGACGGCGTGGCAGCTGGGAAGGTGGACCGCATCGGTCTGATCAGGTCTCCGCGCTCAGCTTATTGATCGTGAAGATTCGGAATGCCTCCCCCGCCGGATCCAGGACCATCGCCAGGTCGGCGCCCTGTTCGGTCGTCGTCTGGCCGCTGAGCAGGTCGGTGAGCTGGTACGGCTCGTCCCAGCCGATGCCGACCGCCGGCAGGTCCGGATGCAGGATGGCACGCTCGGGCGTGGTCGGGTCGCAGTTCACCGCGACGTAGACCGGGTCGCGCCAGTGATTCGGATGGCCGGTCAGCGGATCGACCTTCCCGTGCGGCAGCGCCTTGCGGTAGAAGAGCGTCCGCTCGGCGCTCACATTCTCGAAACGCAGATTCTCGTAGCGCTTCAGTGCCGGCCGTTCGTGGCGAAGCCGGTTGAGCTCGCCGATGAGGAGCTTGATGTTCCCCTTCGCGTCCCAGTCCCGGGCCCGGATCTCGAACTTCTCGCTGTCGAGGTACTCCTCACGCTCGCCCAGCCGGGCCGATTCGCACAGCTCCCAGCCCGAATAGATGCCATACGAGCTGGAGAGGGTGGCCGCCAGCACGCTGCGGACCACGAACGCCGGCCGGCCATGGTCGAGGTGGTGCGGGTTGATGTCGGGCGTGTTGGCGAAGAGGTTGCCGCGGAAGTACTCGACCATCTCGCTCTGCGTCAGCTCGGTCAGGTAGTCGCGCAGCTCGTGCGCCGACTCGCGCCAGGTGAAGTACGTGTAGCTCTGCGTGAATCCGACCTTGGCGAGCTGGCGCATCATCTTCGGCTTGGTGAACGCCTCGGACAGGAAGATCGTCTCGGGATGCTCACGCTGGACCTCCGCGATCAGCCAGGCCCAGAACGGGATCGGCTTGGTGTGCGGGTTGTCGACCCGGAAGATCTTCACCCCGCGCTCGATCCAGAGCAGGAAGACCCGCTTCCATTCGTTCCAGAGATCCTCGCGGGCAGCCGCGTCCTCGCTGCCGAAGTCGATCGGATAGATGTCCTGGTATTTCTTCGGCGGGTTCTCGGCGTACTTGATCGTCCCGTCCGGCGAGTGCCGGAACCAGTCCGGATGGGCGCGGACGTAGGGATGGTCCGGCGAGGCCTGGATGGCGAGGTCCATCGCCAGCTCCATGCCGTGCGCCTCGACCGCCCTGCGGAAATGCAGGAAGCCCTCGAGGCCGCCGAGCTCGGGCGCGACCGCGTCATGACCGCCCTCGGAAGAGCCGATGGCGTAGGGCGACCCCACGTCGTCCGGGCCGGCCGTCAGGGTGTTGTTGCGGCCCTTGCGGTTCGTGCGCCCGATGGGGTGGATGGGCGGGAGGTAGACGACGTCGAAGCCCATGGCGGCGATATGCGGCAGCCGCCATTCCGCCTCCGCGAACGTGGTGGCGACCGGGCGCTTCGGGTCACGTCCCTGCGAGCGGGGGAAGAGCTCGTACCACGCGCCGAAACGGGCGCGCTCGCGGTCGACGACGAGCGGAAGCTCCGGCGATCGGGAGGCGAAGCGGCGGTCCGGGTGCCGGCGCATCGCGGCGAGGAGGTCGTCGCCGGCCAGCGCCGCCGCGCGCGTCGCCTCGGAGCGAGCACGGCGCAGCGCCGCCAGCGCCGCGCGAAGGAGCAGCGCATCGTCACCGGCCTCGGCCTCCTCGGCCCGGCGCAGCGCGGCCTCCACGAGCAGCCGGCCCTCCTCGAGCTCGTTGGGCACGGCGACGTTGGCGTCGAGCTTCTTGCGGAGGCCGTCGCGCCACGAGGCGAAGGCATCGCGCCAGGCCTCGACCGCATAGACGTGGCGCCGGTTGCGCATCAGCTCCAGGTGGCCCGACCAGCGGTCGTTGTCGATCGGCCGCATCGGCGCCTCGCGCCAGGCGGCCTCATCGTCGGCGCGCAGGAGGATCGCGGCGTCCAGCAGGTCGTGGCCGTCGGCGAAGATGTCGGCGGTCACCAGCAGCTGGTCACCCACCACGCGCTTCACCGGGTAGCGGCCGCCGTCGAGCTCCGGGGCGATGCGCTCGATGATGATGCTGCGCCGGCTGCCGATCGCGGCGGCATCCGGCTCGGCGGCCTCAACGACCGTGGCGATCGCGTTTCGCACGCTTGCTCTCGTCGTCGTCATGGATGCACGAAACCCTACCCGATCGTTGGCCGCGGCGGCGGGAAGCGTCGATCTCGGCGACAATTCCGAGCCATGCCGTGGCTCTGCCGACGCGTCACCGTGCTCCTCCTGGCGGGAGCGCTGACTGCCTGCGCGGCTCCACCTCGATCGGAGCCCGCGTCGCCTCGCGGCGTCCCGTCAGGCGCGCCGCCCAGCGGCACGCCGGTTCCGTCATCGGCCCCGGCGACGGCGGCGGCGGCGAGCTCGTCGGCCTCTCCGCGGCAGATCTCCGACACGCCGCCGGCCCTGGCGCTCGAGGTCGTGGCGGACGGCCTTGCCGCCCCCATCGGGGTCGCGGCTGCGCCGGGCGGCTGGCTGCTCGTCAATGAGCAGGCCGGGCGGGTCGTCGGGATTCATCCCGGGCGCGGTGAGCGCGCCACCGTCCTCGACCTGCGGGACCGGGTCCTCGGCGAGGGTGAGCGAGGTTTGCTCGGCCTGGCACTCCATCCCGACTGGCCGGGCGACGCGCGCGCGTTCGTTCACTACAGCGACCGCAACGGCGACACGGTCCTCTCCGAGCTGACCGGCAGCCAGGACGGCGACGCCGCGCCGGTCATCGACCCATCCAGCGAGCGGGTGCTCCTCGCCGTCGAGCAGCCCTTCGCCAACCACAACGGCGGCCAGCTCGCCTTCGGTCCGGACGGCCAGCTCTGGTTCGGGCTCGGCGACGGCGGCGCGGGCGGCGACCCCCTCGGCAGCGGGCAGGACCCGTCGACCCTCCTCGGATCAGTCCTGCGCCTGGACGTCTCGGAACCGGGCGCCTACGCCATCCCCGACGACAACCCGTTCGCCGACGGCGATGGCGGCGCGCCGGAGGTCTACCACTACGGTCTGCGCAACCCGTGGCGCTTCAGCTTCGATCCCGCCACCGACGCCCTCTGGATCGCCGACGTTGGCCAGAACGCCTTCGAGGAGGTCAACCGGCTCGACCCGGACGCCGGCGCCGGCCTCAACCTGGGCTGGAACGTGATGGAGGGCAGCCACTGCTTCGCCGATGCGTCCTGCTCGCCGGACGGCCTGGTCCTGCCGGTGGCGGAGTACGGGCGTGACCTGGGCTGCTCGGTCACCGGTGGCCACGTGTATCGGGGCACCGCCATCGACGACCTGCACGGTTGGTACGTCTTCAGCGACTTCTGCACGGGCCTCCTGTTCGGAATCCGCTCGGACGCCGAGACGATCGGAGCACCTCCGCGGATTCTCCTCGAGACCGGGCAGTCGATCAGCAGCTTCGGCGCCGATGCTGACGGCGAGCTCTACGTGACCGATATGGGCGGCGGCGCGCTCTCGCGGATCGTCGGCGGCTGACCAAGCGCCCCGAGCGCCCGGAGGGAGGTCCAGCGGCCGCGGCCGATCACGAGATGGTCGAGCAGCTCGATGTCGAGCAGGCGGCCGGCCTCCGCCAGCTCGGCGGTGATGCGCAGGTCCTCGCCTGACGGGCCGGGATCTCCCGACGGATGGTTGTGGGCGACGATGATGGCCGCCGCGCAGCTGCGGACCGCGTCCCGATAGACCTCGCCGACACGCACCGACGACCCGGCCAGGTTGCCGCGATACACGGTGCGTTCGGCGGTCACCACGTTCTTCGTGTCCAGCAGCAGCACGCGAAGCTCCTCCCGCTCGAGCGCGCCCATGGCGTCCAGGAGCGGCTCCGCCACGTCCCCGGGGGTTCGGATCAACCACGGGTCCGCCGGCCAGGCGCACGCAACACGGCGACCGAGCTCCGCAGCGGCCGAGACGCGCAGCGAAGCGCTCTCCGAGAGCCCGGCCACGCGAAGCTCGACCGGCAGCGCACGGGCAACCGCGGCCAGGTTGCCGAAGCGGTCGAGCAGCCGCCGTGCGACGCGCGTGGCGGCCACCCGCTCCCCGACGACCAGTGCGAGCAGCTCCTCCTCGCTCGACGCATCGGCGCCGTGGCGCTCGAGGCGGACCGCAGGCGGTCGGGCGCGTCGCCGATCGATCGGGAGCGGAATGGGCTCGTTCGTCATGGCTGCCGACGATAGCCGCTGACCGATCACCGGCCGCTTACCGGCCGATTATCGGCGCGCCATCCCCGGTTCCGCCTGGTGGCCTCCGCCGGCGAGGAGGACGCGTTCGAAGAAGTCGTTTCGAAATTTTCCCTCGGGATCGAACCGCGTCGCGAGCTCGACGAAGCTCGCCATCCGGGGATACCGTCCGCGAACCTCGTCGCCGGGCATCGTGAACAGCTTCGCCCAGTGCGGACGCGGCTCGAACGGCGCGAGCGCGCGCTCGACGGCGGGTAGCAGCGCCCTGACCGACTCCCAGTCGGGCTGCCAGGTGAAATGGATGGCGACCGACGGTCGGTTGAACGCCGGGCTCAACCAGAGCGCATCGTGGGCGATCGTGCGGATCTCGGAAACCTGCACGAGCGGTCCGATTCGGCTACGCATGGCATCGAGTGCCGCAACGGCGTCGACCGCGTGATCGCGACCGATCAGGTACTCGCTCTGAAGCTCCCGGCCGCTGCTGGGCGTGTGCTCCATCCGAAAGTGCGGCAGCCGCTCGTGCCATGGTCCAGCGACGCCGAGCTGCGGCGTGCAGGCCGCCGGCGAGAGCCTCCGAATCGGGTGGAGCTCACGGGTCGCCAGCGG
>DASVEH010000075.1:0-10401 GCA_036380655.1 Candidatus Limnocylindria bacterium
TGCGGCGTCCTACGTGCTCTCGCTCGGCTACGCCGGCTTCCTGATCGGACCGTCGCTGGTGGGCGTGCTCGGTGAGGTCGCCGGACTTCGGATCGGCCTCGTCGTGATCCCGTTGGCGGCCGCGATCATCGCGCTGGCCTCACGCAGCCGCGCCGCCCACGAATGAGCGGGCGTGCCGCTGGTACGCGTCCTGCGGTTGGAAAGCAGCGATCTATCGCGGGGTGGCGGCATGCTGCTAGGCTATCCGTCCGGAGCACGACATTTCGCGCACGGACCGTGTGCCCGCCCGTCGCTCGGATCCGCCACCTGAGGAGGTTAGGAGAGCATGGTCTTCGGATCAAAGCGTGACACCAAGCCGGACAGCCTCTCGCGCGAGGACGTGGTCGGGAACCTGTATCCGGATAGCCTGACGAGTGAGGTCGACGTGGCACAGTCACCCAGCGAGTTCCCCCGCCGCGATGAGCGCGGCAACGAGAGCGTCATCGATCCGCATGCCCGCTTCAACGGGAAGTACGTCAGCGACCGCGACCTGCGGATCGAGGGCGAGGCGCAGGGCGAGATCGAATGCCAGGGAACCCTGATCATCAGTCCCCAGGCCCGCGTCCGCAGCGCGATCAAGGCGCACAACGTGGTCGTCAACGGCGACTACGAGGGTGACGTCGATTGCGGCGGTCGCTTCGAGATCGGGTCCACCGGTCGGGTCAAGGGCAACATCAAGACACAGGTCCTGGTGGTCAAGGAGGGCGCCCACTGGGAGGGTGGCGTGACCATGACCCGTGAGCCGGGCGCACGCCCCACGCCGCCGGCTGGCCAGCCGGGGCAGCCGGGCGCGCAGCCGGCACAGCGGCAGGGCGGGGGCCAGTCGGGCGGCAGCATCTTCAGCAAGGGCGAGCGCGAGGGCGGCGACAAGCCTGCCGCCGAGCAGCGTGAAGGCCAGCCGGCCGGACAGGGCGGCGGCGGCCAGTAACCTGCCGACCTCATCGAGGGCCGGGCGGCGCTCCGCTGCGCCCCCGGTCCTGGTGGAGGTCACGCGCGGCGATCGGGTCGAGTCCGTCCACCGGGGGTCCGTCGCGGTCGTCTCCCCCGACGGCGCGCCGGTGGCGGCGGTCGGCGACCCTGACCACTTCGTCTTCCTGCGCTCCGCCGCCAAGCCCTTTCAGCTCGCACCCTTCGTCGCATCGGGCCGCTTCGACGAGTACGAGCTCGGCTCCGAGGCGCTCGCCATCATGGCGGCGAGCCACAACGGCGAGGACCGGCACGTTCGGCTGGTCCAGGAGATCCTGCGCCGCGCGGGGCTGAACAGCAGCGTGCTCCAGAACCAGGTCCACGCGCCGTTCGACACCGAGACCGCCCAGCGACTCCTGCGAGACGGCGAACAGCCGACGGTGCTGCGCGGAAACTGCTCTGGCAAGCATGCCGGCATGGTGCTCTTCGCGAAGGCCTCCGGCTGGCCGATCGACAGCTACTGGCACGCCGGACACCCGGTCCAGCGGTTGGCGCTCGAAACGATCTCGGCACTCTCGGACGTGCCGGCCGATCGCATCGCGACCGCCACCGACGGGTGCGGGGTCGTCTGTTTCGGCATGCCGCTGCGCGGGCTGGCCCTCGCCTTCGCTCGACTCGCCGACCCGACCGCCGTCGCCGATCCGCCGCTGCGCGAGGCGCTCACACGCATTCGCGACGCGATGATGGCTCACCCGGAGCTCGTCGCCGGCGAGCGACGGCGGGTCGACACGGCCCTCATGCGCGCTTACCCGCGGCGGATCGTCAGCAAGGGCGGCGCGGAAGGCGTGCTTGCCATGGGGCTGCCGACCGGCGCGCTGCCGACCGGCGCCCCGTACGGAGCAGGACCTCTCGGCATCGCGGCCGCCATCGAGGATGGCAATGCGGCACGGCGCGCCGGCGACGCCACCTCGGTCGAGATTCTTCGGCAGCTCGGCCTTGCCGGCGACCCGCTACCGGGGTCGCTGGCAGAGTATGCGTCGCCCGCCATCCTGGATCCGCGCGGCGAACGCGCTGGTGGCGTCCGGCCCGCGTTCAGGCTGGCCTGATCCCGGCAAGGGGGCGCCCGCTCAGGCCAGCAGGTCGCGAACCAGGCTGGCCAGCCGCATGAAGATCGGCGCGAGCAGCAGCGCGGGAAGGAAGCTCGCGACGCGCACCGGCTTGAGATCCAGCAGGCGGAGCGAAACGCCGAGGAGGATGATCCCGCCGGCCGTGCTCACCGCCAGAATGGCCGCCTCGTCCATGACGTCGCGCAGCAGGAAGGCGGAGGCGGCGATGCTCCCCTGCACGACGAGCACCGTCAGCGCCGAGAGGGCCACCCCGAATCCGAGCGCCGCCGCGAAGGCGATGCTGGCGACCCCGTCGAGCAGCGACTTGATGGCCAGCAACTGCACATCGCCGGTCAGCCCGTTCGCCAGCGAGCCGAGGATGGTCAGCGGGCCGACGCAGAAGACGAGGCTGGCCGTCACGAACCCCTCGGCGATGCGGCTCGGGCGCTCGCCGCTTGCCAGGCGGCGCTGGAACCAGCTGCCGAGCCATTCGAGGCCATCGTGCAGCCGGAGGAGTTCGCCGATCGCCACCCCGAGCAGGACTGCCGCGAGGACAGCCAGGTCGTCCCCGGCCTCCACGATCGGATCGGTGAAGATACGCAGCCCCATGCTGATGCCGATCAGCAGCGTGAAGAGCCCCAGGCCGGTGGTCAGGCCCGACTGCATGCGCGCCGGCATTCGCGAGCCGATGAGGACACCGATCAGGGTGCCCCCGAGCACGGTGGCCACGTTGAGCAGGGTGCCCGTGAGGAACATCTAGAGACGGGCGGCACGCTGCATGCTTCGGTAGGGTAGCGGCCGTCATCGGACGGCGTGCCGTGGTGGGACGGAGGATGCGACTGTGCGATACGTCGCACTGGGTGATTCGTACACGATCGGGACGTCGGTCACCGAGGGCGAGCGCTGGCCGAACCAGCTCGTCGAACGCGTCGGCGGGCTGGAGCTGGTGGGCAACACGGCCGTGAACGGCTCCACGTCGGCGGACCTCATCGGAAACCAGCTCCCGCAGCTCGACCGGATGGGCCCGGAGCTGGTGAGCGTGCTCATCGGCGTGAACGACGTCGTGCAGGGCGTCGGCGACTCGCAGTACGCCGGCAACGTGGCGATGATCCTGGAGGAGCTGCTGCAACGGCTGCCGCCCGGTCGGATCGTGTGCGTCGCGACCCCGGACTACACGGTCACGCCGAGCGGCGGCGCATACGGCGATCCGGCGCTCCAGAGCGACGCGATCGTGCGGGTCAACGCGATCATGCGCGAGTCGTGTGAGGCGCGCGACATCCCGTTCGTGCCCGACATCTTCGAGATCAGCCAGGAGGCGCTGGACGATCCGACGATGGTCGCGGACGACGGGCTCCATCCTTCCGGCGAGCAGTACCGGCGCTGGGTCGAGGTGATCGCGCCGGTGGTGGAGCAGCTGATCGGCCCGGAGCCCTCGGTCGTCCCGCACCGGCGAGGGGCGTGAGGCCGGCGGCGCCCAGCTCGCCGATGAGCTGCCGGAGTTCGTCCGCGCCGGTCCGATCCGCCGAGAGACGAACCTGGTCGAGCATGCAGAGGGCGCGCTGGAGGGGCAGGTCGAGGTCATCCCACGCCGCGCGCGCCGTTCGATACGCGGCATGCGCGTCGCCCGGGTCCGACATCGCCGTCAGCCCGGCGCGCATCGTCAGCAGCGTCGCCTCGGTCGCGCGGCCCCATTGCCCGCTCGCGGCCAGTGCCGCCACGCCGTCGGCCGCCGCGTCCCGATCGCCGGCCCACATCGCGGCCCGAACGGCCAGCGCGCGCTGATAGGCGGGATCGTTGCCCACGTAACCGGCGGTCGCCTCGAGCGCCAGGCGTCGCGCCTCGTCGGGCCGGCCGCCCACGAAGGCGGCCCAGGCGCGCGCCTGGTGCACGCCGGCAAGGACCTGCCCGTCGGTGTCGGGCGGCAGCGGTTCGAGGGCGTCGAGCGCACGCATCGCGGCTCTCTCGCCGCGCAGGGTCCGGATGATCGCCGAGTTGGCGGCCAGCACGATGCGAAACGTGTCGGGGATCCCGCGCTGGGCTATCTCGTCCATCGTGTCGAGCGCCCAGCCCCAGTCGCCGGTCTCGATGGCGGCAGTGCATGCGATGTCGGTGAGGGGAACGGCGATGTCGCCCATGCCCATCGTCGTCGCCAGCTCCAAACCCACGCGTGCCGTCTCCATGGCGGCGCGAGGATCGTCGCCGAGGAGTGCCCATGCCTCGTTGTTGCGGGCGCGCAGCTCCGTGTTGAGAAGTCCGGCGTCCTGTGACTGCCCGATGGCGGCACGGAGATCGGCAAGGCCCGCCTCCTGGTCCCCGAGGGAGAACCTCGCCGTGCCCCGCGTCACCCGCAGATCGGTCTCGATGGCCGTGAGCTCCAGGCGTTGGGCAGCGGCCAGCGCACGGTCCGCCCACTCGATCGCCCCGCGGTCGTCCCCGACCACCGTCCGGGCCCGGGCGAGCTCGGCGGCGAGGGCCACGCCGGAGGCGTCGGCATCCCAGTTTCGGATCGCGCGCATGGCCTCCTCGAGCTCGGTCAGCGCCGCCTCGTTCCGCTGAGCCGAAAGCATCACGCTCGCCAGACGGGCCCGTGAGCGCGCGGCGTCGCGTCGCCTGCCGCCAGCCGCCTGGATGGCGATCAGCTCGCGCAGGTGCTCGTCTGCGACGTCAAGCCGCCCGGCCGCTCGCGCGGCGTCGGCCGCCTCCGACAGGACGGTAGGCCGGCCTCCCGCATCGCTGAGACGGAGGGCGGCGTCGAGCAGCTCGAGGGCACGCGCCGGCGCGTGGAGGGCGTTGGCGCCGCGTGCCGCCTGCCGCAGCGCGGCCACCGCGCGCCGCGCGAGCCGCTCCGCCTCGCGCGGCGCGGCGGTGAGCCGATGGGCCTCGACGAGGTGGCCGGCCAGCTGCTCGGCGACGTCATCGTCCAGCCCCTCGAGGTATCGGGCCGCCGCGAGGTGCAGGGTTCGCCGCTGGCTGTGGGCGAGGGTGCGGTACGCCACCTCCCGAACCAGGTCCTGGACGAAGCCGAGCTCGCCGTGACCGGGAGAGCTGAGCTCCTCGTTGACCGTCAGCAGCTCCCTCCGAAGGAGCGCGTCGACCCGTTCCCGGGTGTGTGTCGGCTCGCCCCCTGCCACCGCGACGAGAGCGTCCGGCCGGAAGCGGGGACCGAGCACCGCCGCGGCGAGCAGCAGGCGCCTCTCCTCCGTGGGAAGCGAGTCGATCCGGGCGGCGATGAGGCCGTGCAGCGAGTCGGGCACCCGGATCTGGGCCGTCATCGCCGGACTCGTCGGCCGCGGGCCGCCCTGGGTCGTCCGGTGACGGTCGCCGAGCATGCGGGCAACCTCGACCGCGTAGAGCGGAACGCCCCCGGCGTGCTCGAGGATCGGCTGCAGGAGGTCCTCGCCGATTCCCGGCGCGCGCTCCGCCAGCAGCTCCCGCATCGCGTCGTCGGACAGCCGTTCGAGGCTCATGGCGGTGAAGCTGCCCACGCCGGCACCCCACGACGGACGCTGGTCGAGCAGCTCGGGCCTGGCGAGGGCGACGATGAAGATCGGATGGCCCTTCGACCACGTGGCCATGTGCTCCACGAAATCGATCAGGCCCGTGTCCGCCCACTGGAGATCCTCGAAGACGAGGATGACCGGGGTCCGCTCGGCGATCCGCTCGAAGAACCGTCGCCAGGCAGCGAACAGCTCCTCGCGATCGAAGGCGGTCGTCTCGGCCCTCGTGAGGAGCGTTGCCACCCGCGGCTCGATCCAGCGCCGCTCGGCGTCGTCGCGGATCAGCTCCTCGAGCGCCGTCTGGAGCTGGCGCCGGGCAAGCTCCGGCGGTGCCCCCTCGCCGATGCGCGCGCGACGGCGGATCATCTGGGCCACGGCCGAGAAGGCCACGCCCTCGCCATAGGCCAGAGCCCGGCCATCGTGCCATGCGATCTGGTCGGGATGCCGGTCCACCCATTGATCGAGCTCCCAGGCCAGGCGGCTCTTGCCGATGCCGGCGATGCCGGTGACGGAGACGAGACGGCTGCGGCCATCCTGCATCACACCGGTCAGCAGGCCGGTCAGCTCGCGCAGCTCCCGGTCACGGCCCACCATGCGCCCGGCGTGCACGCCGCGGCGTCCACCGGCCCCCCCATCCTCGGAGCTGGTGGCTCGATAGGCCTCCAGGCGCCCCGTCCTGCCCTTCAGCGCCAGCGATCCGACGCGGTGAAACGAGCCCGCCGCCTCGCCTCGCTCGCGGGTGGTGCGGTCGACCAGCACCCCGGCGATCGGCGCTCTGCTCTGCAGACGGGCAGCGACGTTCACGAGGTCGCCGGCCACCATGCCCTGGCCCGAGGCGCCGATCGTGACGGCGGCCTCCCCGGTGGTGACGGCGGCACGCGCGTGCAGTGCCATTCCCGCCGCCGCGCCGCCGATGCGGTCGACGGCGTACACGATCGCCAGCGCAGCGCGCACGGCTCGCTCGGCGTCGTCCTCGTGGGCGGCGGGGGCACCCCATACGGCCATGACCGCATCGCCGATGAACTTCTCGATCGTTCCTCCGTAGGCCGCCACGATGGATCGTGCCACCTCGAAGTAGCGCGACTGCACCGAGCGGACGTCCTCGGGGTCCATCGACTCGGCGAGGGAGGTGAACTCGGCCAGATCGACGAACAGCACTGAGATCTGGCGTCGCTCGGCAAGCGCGCCCTGCTCGGCGGTGGTCGTCGGCTCCGCGTGCGCGGCCGCCTCGTCAGCGCCCACCCGCAGGCCGCACGACGCGCAGAACCGCGCCCCCGGCGTCAGCTCCTGCTGGCAGCCGGCACAGGTCGCGACGAGGTGGGTCCCGCACATCGCGCAGAATCGCGCGGCGTCGTCGTTATCGGACTCGCACGATCGGCAGCGCATGGCCGGGCCTGAAGGCTCGAGGGGCGACAGGGCTACTCGGAGCCGGATCCCTTCGCCGACTCGTCCTCCGGCGGGTGCTTGTAGATCATCTGCCCGGCCTGCGCCCCGTCCTCGATGAGAATGACGCTCTGCTTCCAGCGCGCCATGGTCAGGTCGTGGTTGATGATGAAGGTCGAGATGTGGGCGTGCTTCGGGCCGGGATACCGGTCCACCGAGCCGGCGATGTCCAGGCCGGCCGGTAGCCCGCCCTCCCGGCGCTGGTTCTCGGCGTCCATGGTCAGGTGCGGCTTGTGGAGCATCCACTCCGATTCGCGGGTGCTGCTCTTGGCCTGCGCCCAGGAGATGCTGATCGTCCTGCCGGACTCGACGAACTCCCGCAGCGCCGGGTAGCGCTCGAGGGCCTCCGGCCTGAACAGCTCGGCGTCATTGAGCCTGAAGTAGGTGTTGAAACCCTGCTCCGTCCCGTGGCCGCTATCCCGTCCTTCGGGGAACTGCTGGTAGAGCTTGTTTTCGTCGAAGTCGTTTCCGCCGTTGGTCGCCATGCTCGGCCTCCAGATGTGGGTGCGGTGATGATAGGTTCACCCCGGTCCGGTGCCTACCCCGCACCACGGCTGCTAGCATCGACCCATGGACCGACCCATGCGCGTGCGGATGGCGCCAAGCCCGACCGGTCCGCTCCACATCGGCACGGCGCGGACGAGCCTCTACAACTTCCTGACGGCACGCCATGCCGGCGGCACCTACGTGCTGCGCATCGAGGACACCGATGTCGCTCGGGGCACGGTCGAGTTCGAGCGCGACATCATCGACAACCTGCACTGGCTCGGCATCAGCTGGGACGAGGGACCGCAGGTCGCCGGTGGCGACGACATCGGCATCTTCGGACCGTACCGCCAGAGCCAGCGCATGGAGCTGTACGCCCGTGAGGCGGATCGGCTGCTCGAGTCAGGCGCCGCCTATCGGTGCTGGTGCACCCCGGAGGAGCTCGAGGCGGTCCGCAGGGAGCAGGAGGCCCGCAGGGAGCCGCCACGCTACAACCGGCGCTGCCTGAATCTGGCCGATGCCGATCGCGCCGCCTTCGAGGCGGATGCCCGCCCATCGGTCATCCGCTTCCGGGTCACCCCCGAGGTCATCCGCTTCGACGACCTGGTGCGGGGAGAGGTCGAGTTCGACAACGCACTGCTCGGCGACTTCGTGATCGTCCGCAACGACGGGATGCCGCTCTACCACTTCGTGGTCGTGGTCGACGACGAGGCGATGGAGATCACCCACGTCATCCGCGGCGAGGATCACCTGAGCAACACGCCGAAGCACATCGCGCTGATCCGCGCACTCGGCTATCGCGAGCCGCGATTCGGCCACATCCCGCTCATCCTCAATCCGGACCGCTCGAAGATGAGCAAGCGCAAGTCGCAGACGTCGATCACCGCCTACCGGGAAGAGGGATACCTGCCCGAGGCGTTCGTCAACTTTCTCGCGTTCCTCGGCTGGTCGCCGGGTACCGAAGAGGAGCTGTTCACCCTCGACGAGCTTGCCTCGCGCTTCGAGATCGGCAAGGTGCACCACGGCGGAGCGGTGTTCGACCGGGACCGGCTCGACTATCTCAACGGGGTCTACATTCGCGCCATGTCCGATGAGCAGCTGGCGCTCCGAGTGCGGCCCTGGGTGCCCGACGTGATCAGCGACGACGGCCTGCTGCGCCTGGTGCCGCTGATGAAGGAGCGGCTCGTCAAGCTGGCCGACGTGCCCGGGCTGATCGGCTTCGTGTGGGAGCCGGACGAGGTGGTCGCGAGCTGGTACGCGCCCGAGCTGCTGCACCCGAAGAAGGGCGGGCCTGACGAGGCGCGCGCGGCGCTCACGGGAGCGCGCGACGCTCTCTCGGCTCTCGGCGATTCCGACTTCGCGGCCGATTTCCTCGAGCAGCGCTGCCGGGAGGCGGCGGACGGGGCCGGGATGAAGGCCGGCGACTTCTTCTCGCCGATCCGGGTCGCGGTCACCGGGCGGACCGTCTCTCCGCCCCTCTTTGCCTCGCTCGAGATGCTGGGACGCGACCGATCCATTGCGCGCATCGAGCACGCCCTCGGGAAGCTGACCGGGGTGGCGGTATGAGCATGGACGAGTCGACGGGCGCCTCCCTCGAAGTGCTGATCGCTTCCGAGCTGGTCGTCCCGATCCGCTCGTCGACGGGCGCCACGCCGGATCCCGAGAAGCTCGATGCCGAAGCCTTCCGCCACGGCACGGACGACACGGGCGAGCGGTTCATCGCCGCCTTCAGCTCGCCGTCGGCGCTCGTCGACTTCGGTCCCCCCGGGAGCGACAGCATCCGCATGCCGGCGCGCGACCTCTTCGAGCGCGCCGATGCGGTCCAGGAGCGGGTCGTGGTCGATCCGGGAGCGCCGACCCAGATCGAGGTCGCCGTCGGCGTGCTGCCATTCCTGGCGGCTGGCATCGATCCCAACCGCCCCGACGCCCTCCGCGCCCGGCGGCCGCTCGGCGAGCTGCCGGCGCTCGAGGTGCCGGATCAGATCCCCGAGCCGTTCGGACGAGAGCTGCACGCCGCCCTCGGGGAGCTGCCACAGGTCGACCGGGCCTGGCTTCTGCGCGCAGGCACCGCCTGGACCGCCGGCGTGCAGCTGAGCCCCGACGCACTCCTGGCGGACTTCGATGCGGTCCGCAACCGGCTCCATGCCGTCGCCAGCGAGCATCTGGGCTCGCGGCGACTGCTGGCCGTGACCGACCTGCGCGCGCCCGCCATCCGAGAGATGTACGACAACACGGCCGCGCCCTTCTACGCCCGACACCAGGAGCGGAAGGGGATCCTCTCGCGGCTCTTCGGCGGCTGACCGCCTACGGGACGAGCACCAGGCGACCCGGTACGTCCCCGGCCCGCAGCCGGGCGTGAGCGGCCGAAGCATCCGCCAATGGGCTGGCCTCCACGTCCCACCTGAGGGAACCCTCCTCGGCGAGGCGGACCACGTCGCGCAGGTCGGCGTGCGACCCCCACGCCACGGTGGTCAGCCAGGACTCGATCGGTACGCGGTCGAATCCGAATGCCGCCGATCCCCCCGCTTCTCCGACCAGGACGAGCAGGCCGTCGGCCGTCAGCGTCGCGGCGCCGAGGGCAAGGGTCGCGTCGCTGCCGACGAGATCGAGAACGACGTCCGCCGGCCCATCGAGCGCGTTCCGCCACGCATCCGCCGATCCATGGACCAGGCCGACGTCGGCGCCGAGCCCGCGCGCCCGTTCCACGCGATCGGCCGACAGCTCGCTCACCCCGATCGTCAGCTCAGGTCCGGCCGCGGGGAGCAACCGCAGGTACTGGAGCGCGAACTGGCCCAGCCCGCCCGCGCCGATGACGAGCACGCGCGCCCCCGGCAGCAGCCAGGGCTCCGCGCGACGCACGGCACGGTAGGGGGTGATCCCGGCGTCGGCCAGGGGGGCGGCGTGGACCGGATCCAGGCCGGCGA
>DASVEH010000076.1:0-10679 GCA_036380655.1 Candidatus Limnocylindria bacterium
GACCATGCGGACGTTGCAGCCCTCGTTACCCGTTTCCGTCTGCCTCTGCCACCCGGGTACTGACAGACCGCATCAGGATCGGTTCACGGCGACGGCGCCGCGGCGAAGAACTCGATGGCGATGTTGTCCGGGTCCTTGACATTGAGGTGGGCCCCGAACTGGTCGTCCTCGAGCCCGGAGTTGGCGACGCCCTGCTCGTCGAGGCGCTCCTTCCAGCGTTCGAGCTCCTCGCGGCTTTCCACATGGAAGCCGACATGGTCGAGACCGACACGTGCCGGGTCGAATCGTTCCCCGGGGCTGGTGCTCGCGTGCTTGCGAAAGCCGAACATGATGGACGGCGAAGCACAGATGGTCAGCGGCCCGTGCGCATCCTCGCCGGACATGATCACCTCGGCGTCGAACAAGTTGCTGTAGAAGGCGGCCGCTCGCTCGACGTCGGTGACGGTGAGCGAGACGTGACCGACGCCTTGGATCCCAGGCATACGTCCTCCCCTTGTCTGGCGTGAACCCGAGACCGTTGTTTTGTGACGCTACGCGCGTCCTGAAGGTCCCACAATGACGACATTGAGCTGGGCCCTCGACGTCGCATCGGGCCGAGGAGGCCCGGGACGCCCCGCACCATCCAGGGGGTGAGAACCGAGACCCCGTGGCGGACCAACTCCTCAGCAGCTCGATCCCATTCGGGAATTTGCCCCCGGACAATTCACTCTCGCAGCGTCGCGGAGCTGGCACTGCCGACGAGTGGCGCCTTGCCCAGACGAACGAGCCGGAGCGGCCCATACCGGGCGCTCATCGCGGCAGATGACGGCGGCCCGCGGCGATCGTTTGCCTGCGGTGGCGCCGCTGCGCGGCATGTGACGTTAGGCCGGTTGCCGGACCGACTCGAAGAAGGTGATCAGTTCGTCGGCGACGGCCTCCGGTTCGAGCACTGGCGCGAAGTGCCCCACACCCGGCATCACACATACCTGCGGCTCGGGGACGTGCTGGGCGATGAGGTGCGCCACATCGGCAAAGAATGTTCCGAATCGGGTCTGCTCGCCCCGCAGCAGCAGCACTGGCACAGAAATCCGTGCAAGCTCTTCGGGTTCGGTAGACCGGACACCCTCGTAGGACGCGTCCTGCTGGACGAACTGGAGCATGGCCGGTACGGCGCCCGCCCAATGTTCGAAGAAGTCCGTCTGCTTCAAGGCTCGGACCTCTTCGTCGGTGCCGATCCACGGGGCGAACGCCCGCAGCGCATCGACGAGCCTTCCATCGGCCGTCGCGGTCCCCATCTGCTCCATGGCGCTGAAAGTTCGGCCGAGGTCGTCCGTGCCCATCGCCGCGATCACGAACGGTTCGTACGCTGCCACGGCGGCCACAGAGGCGCTGCGCGCGGCCGCGCCGAGCACCCATGTTCCGCTTCCCGACCAGCAGACCACGCCGACCGGCTCACCGATGCTGTCGACGAACGCCGTCACGTCCTCCTCCAGGCGAGGCGGCGAGTGGTCCGGGTTGTCGGCCGACAGTCCGCGGCCACGGGTGCTCGGCAGGTAGCAGGTAAACCTGTCGGCCAGGTGTGGCCACAGGGCCTCCCAGGCGATCTCGCCATCGCCGATCCCGCCATGGACCAGGACCAGCGGCGGACCCTCTCCCCGTACCCTGCCCGCGATTTCGGTGCCGTCGACGGAGATGGCTCGGTGGATGCGCTCCTCAGTCATGGTGATCTCCCGATCGATCGCTGCGCCGCTCTTCGGCGCGGCTACTGGGACGCTAGGAAGGGCCGCAGGCCCGGGCATCGGTGCGATTGACCAACCTGCGGCGGCGACCTACGCGGTATCGCGCAATCGCCTTACCGGGGGGCTGTCAGCCCGTGGTCGATTGCGTAGCGCGCGGCCTGGGTCCGGGAGGTGGTCCCGATCTTGTGGAAGATGTTCGTCAGATGCCGCGCGACCGTGCGGTCGCTGATGAACAGCTTCTCGCCGATCTCTCGGTTGGATCGGCCATCAGCCACGAGAGCAAGCACCTCGCACTCGCGACGCGTCAACCCCCCGGGCCACTCCCGCGCCGGCCGGTGTGCACCGAGTTGCTCGAACGTCGCCTCCGCCCGCGAGACCTCCGCCGCGGCGGACGCCTCGTCACCCAGGGCCCGGTATGCCGCGGCGAGCCGGACACAGGTGCTGGCGGCGTCGTACGCCGCGCCGAGCTCGTGCCAGCGTCGGCAAGCGTCACGTAGCACCGGGAGAGCCTCCTCGGCGCGGTCCTCGGCAAGTAGTACCGCGCCGCGCGCCGCCGCCGCCATGGCCTCGAGTCCCGAGGTGCTATAGGACGCGGCCGTTGCCGCGAGTTCGGACGCGGCGACGGCAGCGTCATCGAGGCGTCCCGCGGCGATCGCGATCTCGACAGCTGCAGCACACAGGGGAGCGCGGCGCAACGGGTCCGTGCCGGCCGCCGCCACAGCTGTGCGCACCGACGCTGCGGCACCCGCGGAGTCACCCTCCTGCAGTCGCAGCAGCGCCCGTCCCGGCTGCGGGTCACGGCCGCGGGCGTGCGCCTCGTCGTAGGCGTCGATGGAACTCGGGTCACCGCGCAGCCGGCGCGTCTCGGCGACGAGGTACCAGGCCTCCGCGGCGTAGTCGATCCGGTTGGCTTCGAGGTCCCTCACGATCCGAAGTGCACGTTGTTCGGCCTCGGCCCACTCGCCACGGAGCAACAGGAGTTGCGCCCGATGCACTCCGCACAGACCCCCGAAGAACACCGCCGCCGGGAGGGTGGACAACCATCGTTCGGCCAGGTCGGTCCACCGGGACATCCGACTTAGGTCGGCGACCTCGTGGCAGGCCGCGATCGTGTGACAGTAGAGAGTGCCTGAGATGAACGGCGCGAGCCGGCCGTCCAAGACGGTGACCATCGCCTCATCGAGGACCGCGAGCCCGTCGACAACGTGACCAGACCTGATGAGGGCACGGCCCTCGCCGTTGAGGCCAACCGCGACCAGATCCGGCGCGCCTATCCGGCGGCCGAGGTCCTGCACCCGGCGGGCCGCGTCCAACGCCGCGGCCGGTTGGCCGGCCATGAGACTCGCCTCGACGACGGTGAAGTTGACCAGGTATCCGTGCGCCGCGGACTCCGGGATGTCATCCGCTAGCCGGCTCGCGCGGCCCAACCAGCCCGCAGCCTGCGGCTCGTCGCCCCGCGCCATGTGGAAGATGCCGAGCACAGTGGCGGTCAGCGCGGCCTCGGCCGATCGGGAGTCAGCCAGGAAGGCGTCGTAGCTGGCGGCGCCGAGCCGCAGGTTGTCTTCTATGCGGCCGAGCCACCACACGGCGTCTGCGTAAGCTCCGAGGTCGTCTGCGGTGAGTCGTTCGGCTGCGACGATGTCGAAATGCGCCGCGGCGGTGGCCCAGTCTCGCGCCGCATACGCCTGCCGTGCCTGGGTCAGGTTGTCCGTGTTCTCGTCCACCGGCTTCCCCTCGAGGGAAGCAGGTTATCGATCTCAGGTCGGAGAAGCTGGGAATTCGCCATCGCCGTTGCGCATCTGTCCGCCGAGTGAGCAAGGTCTTGCGCTGTCTGGCACTAGGGAGCCCCTGGAATCACACTCACGCCGCCTTGCCGATGCCTCGGCGGCCCGGGTCTCGGGCTTATGTCCCGGTCGCTGGTTCGGATCGTCTGGAGCAGCCTGCCCGACACCCGGCGACTCGACAGCGTGCCGCGGCTGGTCTATGCCCTAAGGCAGGAAGATGGCGGCCATCCTCAAGGGAGACCTCGTGGCGGACGGATCGGTGCCTTATGAGCATGGCTCGGTGGCGTACCGGGACTTCGGCGGCCAGGGACCAGCGGTGATGCTGGTGCACGGGCTGGGCGGCAACCTGGCGCACTGGGGACGTGTCGCGCCGCTCCTTCACGGAAGGTACCGCCTGATCGCGATCGATCTGCCCTCCCACGGAGCCTCCACGGCCCCAGCCGTCTACTCCTTCGATCACGACCTCGGCGCGGTGGACGAAGTACGTCAGAGCCTGGGGCTGGATCGGCCCGCTCTGGTCGGGCACTCCTACGGCGGCATGCTCGCGGTCTCGCTCGGCGCCAGTCGCCCAGGCCGATACCGGGGGGTAGTCAACGTCGACGGCCTCCGGTTCGCCCTGGATACCGAGACGGAGCCGGACTCGCACACGGAGGAGCTGCCAGAGGAGGCCTTGGTGGAAGAGGGCGACGCCGAGTGGCTCGAAGCCGAGGTCAACCGGGAAGTCGAGGACGCCGCCTCGATCGGATTACGCCTCGACCGCGACGGCGAGATGGTCCGACGGGCGTTTCAGCTGGGCGACGACGGCCGCTGGCACAGGTCGCCCACCATCAGCCGCTTCGTCGAGATCGCCCATGCCCTGGACGCACTGGATCTCATGCCCGCGTACACCGCGAGCTCCTGTCGAACCGTCACGGTGCTCGCCGAGCACCGCTACGCCCCGAACGAGGAGGCGGCAGACAGCTCCAGGCGGCACGCTGACCAGGTTCGAACGGCGCTGGTCGCCGCGGGTGCCGAGCTGGACAGCGTTCCCTCCGGCCACTACCCGCACGTCGAGGTGCCTGAACTGACAGCCGAACGGTTCAGCGCATGGGTCGGAACCTGACTACGGCTAGACGGCCGTGAGTCATCGTTTCACGACCATCTACCGCGATGAGCGCACTCGTGACTCACGACCCCCAGTTCGGCAGTGGCCGTTCTCCGACAGGTGTGATCTTCGTCGTGCACACCTTCATGCCCGGCAGCAAGAACCTGTTGAGCTGCTCGAAGTCGTCGGCCTGCACGATGAGATAAATCGTGTGCTCCATGAAGGCGCCATACATCGCGACGAGCGTCACCTCTGACACGTTGGCGTCGTGAAAGGAGCTGGATCCCCCGCGGCCGTAGGGGCAGTTCTCCGGACTGTGTACTTGTTCTATGTGGAAGAGCACGGTGAGTCCTCTCGGTCGCGGTTTGCCGAATCGAGCATCCCACCTGATTCTGGGGTCAATGACTCGCTGGTCAACGGTTGGTCACAGGTCATCGGTTAGGTGCCGAGGGCGTCATACACCTCGGCGACTCGCTCCGCCACCGCGTGCCAGGAGTACCGATGGCGGACGAGCTCCTCGCCAGCGGCGCCTCGCGCCAGACGATCGCGCGGGAAGGTCAGGGCTTCAACCAACACCTCCACCAGCGCATCCTCGTCGTCCGGCGCGATGAGCCATCCCTCGGGGCGGTGCGGGTTGCGGTTGAGGAAAGTGGGCGGACCCCCCGTGCACGTCGCCACGACCGGCAACCCCGCAGCCATCGCCTCCAGGTACACCGAGCCGAACGCCTCTCCCACGGACGGGGCGACCAGCAGGTCTGCGCAGGCCAGTCCGAGCCGGAGGTCCGCATGATCTCGCCAACCGACGAAGAAGACCCCTTCGACCGCCCGCTCGCGTACCACGGCGCGAGGGTGCTCGCCCTCCCACTCGCCAGGATGACCACCCCAGACCAGTAGAGGGGCCACCGGGCCCAGGCGGTCCCGAACGCGGGCGTACGCCCGAATCAAGAGTGGCAAGCGCTTCACGGCAGTGAACCGCCCGACGTACAGCAGGACCGGGCGCAGCTGTCCGGTTCTTGCGTCCACGAAGGCCGACAGATCGGCGGGTGTGTATCGAATGCTGCCGGTGCGTGCGGACTCATCCCAGCCGCGGGGCTCATCGACGAGCCACCGGCGCAGCAGGGCAAGTCGCTCCTCGGCGGCCAGGTCCAGCCGCTGAAAGTGAGCGGCGTCAACTCCGTTGGGAACGATCGTCACGTGTGTGTCCGGCAACCTCAGGAGACGGACCGCGCGGTCGGCCTGGTCGGCCGAGACCGTCAGCACTCGTGCGCTCCGGAGCGCAGCCCTGCGCATCCAATCGGCCCAGTAGGCGGCGTACGGCCATGACCGGCTCGCAAAGGCGGACTCGATTCGCTCCAGCATCATCAGCTCGGTCCCATGGAGATGGGTCACCACGGGCACTTCCGTCCAGGCTCGTCGTGCCGCGTCGTGCAGTGGTGTCAGGTGGTGCAGGTGAAGGACGACCGGCGGCGGCGGTCGTTCGGCGACGAGCAGGTCGAACCATGCGGCTGCTTGCCGCGCCGCCAACCTCGGCGGTACTGCCGCGAGAACCCGGTCTGGGGCGCCGGGTTTGTCCTCGTAGGAGGCGTGCAGGGGGACCGGCTGATCCAGCGGGTCCTCGCCTCGCCGCCACGCGTCCAGGGCCGGGGTGAAGTCGGCCACCGTGATGGGCAGGCCGCTGTAGAACGTCGCCGCGTGACCCGGGTCTCCGGGTCGGCCGGCCGACCCAGCCACGATCCGTGCCGCCCAGCCGGCGTCCGGCAAGGCTCGGGCCAACGAGCGAACGACGTGCGCTGAACCGCCTCGAGGCGAGAATGCGATGCCCTGCAATACCACCTGGTTCGATGCGCCACGCGACGGTGCCGGTACGGCGGCCCCAGACATGCTCGCATTCGACCATGACCCGCGGCGAAGCGGCACGGTGCCGGGTACCTTCTCGGTCGTGGAGACCACGACGACCACCGTCGCGGCGCCTGACGGCCGTGTCCTGTGTGTCGAGTCGGGCGGGGACTCCGCGGGGCGTCCGGTGCTGGTGCACGGGGGCACTCCGAACTCTCGACACATGGCGAATCCCTGGCTGGAGGATGCCGCCCAGCGCGGCATCCATCTCGTCAGCTACGACCGGCCGGGCTACGGCGGCTCTACACCTCAACCGGGGCGATCTGTCGCAGACTGCGCGAACGACGTACGAACGATCGCGGACGCGTTCGGCTTCGACCGGCTTGCGGTCTGGGGCTTCTCGGGTGGCGGCCCACACGCGTTGGCCTGCGCCGCGCTACTACCCGACCTTGTGTCAGCCGTCGGTTCCCTGGCGTCCATCGCGCCCTACGGCGCGCCCGGCCTCGACTACTTCAGCGGCATGGGGCAGGACAACGTGGACGATTTCCAGCTGATGCTCGACGACCCGGCCGCAGCGCGGGAGAAGGCACTGCAGGATCGTGAAGAGGTCCTGGCACGAGAGCCGGAGACGCTGTTCGAGAGCTGGGTGACGTTGTTGTCCCCAGAAGACGCCGCCGCTCTCACCCGCGACTTCGCCGCGTACTTCGTGGCCTGCGGCAAGGATGGCCTCGCCCCCGGAGATCAAGGCTGGTGGGACGACGGGTGCGCCCACCTGGAACCTTGGGGCTTCAGCCTCGACGCCATCCGGATCCCGGTGCAGCTGTGGCACGGCGCGAAGGACCAGTTCGTCCCCCAGCAGCACGGACAGTGGCTCGCCCAACAGATCCCGGACGTCGACGCGCACCTCACCGCATCAGACGGCCACCTGACGCTGGCCCTCAACCGGGTTCCCGAGCTCCACGAGTGGCTTCTTCGGCACCCGTAGCCGGGTGGCCGGACCGTCTTGGTCAGCCGCCGCAGCCCTTGATACCGGTCGGGACGACGCCGGCAGCCGCCGTGCGCACGGCCGAGAACGTCTGGCCGGTGGAGGCGATCGCGCGCCGGAGCGCGGCCGCGAAGCGGGCCTGGCGCTCCTCCCCGAGCAGCGCCGGGTTGCCGAAGGACAACACCACCCGCCCCCGGCGGTAGACCTGGTCGTCGGCGGCACCGGCGTAGTCCTCAGCCGCCTTCACGATCCCGAACACGATGACGTCGACCTGCTTGGTCGCGGCCATGTCGACCGCGCCCGGGATCCCGGTCGCGAGGCCCGGCCGGGTCTCGCCTTCGTCGGCGTGCGCGTTACGCATGGGCAGGCCGCGGCGCATGAGGGCCTGGGTGATGCGCTCGAGGTCGGCCTTGGCGCCCGGGTGGTTGGCGCGGTACCGCCGCACGGCGTCGACGTAGCGCTCCTGGCGGGCCTGGCCCATCCGCGCCGGGTTGCCGAAGGACACGACGACGCGTCCCAGCCGGCTTGCCTGGTCGTCACCGCACCCGGTGTAGTACCCCGCGTTCTGCGCGGTGTCGAACAGCAGCAGCGACGCGTCCTTGGTGATGACCCCTTCGGTGCAGCCGCCCTCTGCGAGGAAGCTGCACAGGCCATCATTGACCACGGCGCCGGGGCCCTCGTGACGACGCTGTGTGAGGGGCACGCCGTCGTCGGACATGGCGCGGACCAGCGCCATCGCGTTCGGCGTGCTGCCCGACGGGCCGGCGACGGCTCCGGCCGGCGCGACGGCGCTGACGAGCGGGGCCAGGGCGGCGGCGAGCGCGACGCAGGCGAGGGCGAATGCGCGGCGGGGGTTCGTGGGCACGGTGGGCTCCCGGGTCCAGTGGCTGCGCGGGCCTTCCGCGAAGTCCTGCCATCACAGACTCGTGACCCTGCCAGCCGGTTGCAGCCCACGGGCCGATTTCCGCGAAGGCGGCTCCTGGCCAGCGGCAGCGCTGGCCAGGAGCCGTTTCGTCTACCTCACTGGAGCACGAGGGCGAGCACGAGACCGATGACGACAAGGCTCTGCGCGCTGTGGACGGCGATCCCGACGAGAGCGCTCCGGTAGCGCCGCGACGGAAACGCGAGGATCAGCGCGTCCAGCAGCACCATCGGGATCGCCCACGGCACGTGCAGGTGATAGGCGGCGAACAGGACCCCGTTGGCGGCCCAGTCACCGCGGCCGAACAGGCCCTGCATCCGGGGTAGGAGGAACCCGCGGAACAGGAGCTCCTCGCCGAGCACGGTGTTGAAGATCGCCATCGCGACGATGACCGCGAACCAGACCCAGTTGCCGGACAAGAACGTCTCACCGGCGTCGGAGGCCAGGAGCAGGCCCATGTCGCGGTCGGCCACCGGTGACAGCTTCGGCAGCTCCTCCCTGAGCGCGATGGCGAGCACGAGCGGGAGGAGGATCCACCAGGTCCTGCCACCCCTTCGGCCGGTCGTCGGATCGACCGGCGACCGCACCCACAGCGCCTCCTTCACGACCGACCATCGCAGCGTTCCCTGCTCGCGCAGGACGAGGCCGAGGACGAGGACGAATTGCCAGACCAGACCGACGGTCAGCACCCCGATCAGGGCACGCGGCCATGCCGAAGGCCCGTCGAGGGCGTCCGCGAGCCGCGGCGCGACCAACCAGGCAAGCGCGGCCATCGGCAGCGCGGCTGCCGCCCAGATGCCGAGGATGCCGGCGAGGGTGAGCTGCGGCAGCGAGGCCCGGGTTGGGCCCGGCAGGACGCGGTGTTCGGTCGTGAGCATCGGACGTCTCCTTCGGGTGGTGTCGGGTTGCATGACGTCCGAAAGTAGGAGCGGCCCGGGGTGCGGGTCGTCGGTCGCGCTGGCGATTCCCAGTAGTCCCGCGTGTCGACGCGTCGGTCGTTCCCAGGGATGATGCTGGCCCCCCGGCTGCGGGCTAGCGTCGGCGTCATGGAGGCGGATCTGCGCAGTCGCCTGGGGCGCCACGGAGTGAGTGCCCTGGCGGCCTGCTTCGCCGCGCTTGCGCTCATCGAGGACCTGGTGAACCCGACGGTGCTGATCGACGGGCGGTCCTACGACCGGGCCCCGGAGGCAACCCTGGTCGTGGTGCTCGTCGGCGTGGCGGCGCTCCTCGCCCTGCGCGGCCGGCTTGGTGTCGCGGCGCCGCTGTCGGCAGTCGCGCTGTTCGGGTTTGCGTCCCTGTCGGCACCCGAATGGGTCCTCGACTCCACCTTCGTCTATCTCCTGGTCATGCTGGCCTCCGGCCTCGCGGGCTACATGGCGCAGTCGCGGCTGGACCACGCCGGCCTCGTCGTCATCCTGGGAGCGGGAAGCCTGGCTGCGTGGCAGCACCCGGCCGCCGATGTCGGGAAGTGGGCATCGGTACTCGTGTTCATCTCGATCGCCTGGACGATCGGCGTTCTCGTCCGAGGTCCTGTTGTGCGGGCGCGTTCCGCTGAGGAGCGCGCCGCTCAGCTCGAGCAGGAGCAGGAAGATGCTGCACGCCAGGCGGTCATCGACGAGCGGCGGCGGATCGCCCGTGAGCTGCACGACATCATCGCCCACTCGGTCTCCGTGATGACGGTGCAGACCGGGGCTGTCCGCCGGCGTCTCACTCCCACGCAGGACCGCGAGCGCGAGTCCCTGGTTGCGGTGGAGCGCACCGGGCGCGAGGCGCTGGCCGAGATGCGCCGGCTCGTCGGGCTGCTCAGGGAGGAGGAGGCGGAGGCCAGCTACGGGCCGCAGCCCGGGATGCAGGCCATCGATCGCCTGGTGGCGAACGTGCGAGCCGCAGGCCTTCCGGTGGACCTCGACGTCGAGGGTCCGATCCGGGAGCTGCCCCCCGGCGTCGACCTGGCCGCCTACCGCGTCGTACAGGAGGCTCTCACCAATGTCCTCAAGCACGCCGGTCAGGCCCGCGCCTGGGTGCGCATCGGGTGGGGCGAGCAGGAGCTGCGGATCGAGGTGGCCAACGACGGCCGCGACATCGGGGACGGCAGCGGGTTCGGGCACGCGGGCATGCGGGAGCGCCTGCGTCTCTACGGCGGCCGCCTGGAGAGCGGTGCCCGGCCGGAGGGTGGCTATCTGGTACGCGCGTACGTCCCGATCGGGTCCGACGCGTGACACCGCGCGTCGCCGTGCTGATCGTCGACGACCAGGCGCTGGTGCGGACCGGCCTGCGGATGGTCCTCGAGCTCGAGCCGGACATCGACATCGTCGGCGAGGCCGCGGACGGCGAGCAAGCAGTCACCGTC
>DASVEH010000077.1:0-4619 GCA_036380655.1 Candidatus Limnocylindria bacterium
GCCGCGAACGTCGGCTCGTCCATCGGCGCCTCCGAATGCGCCAGCACCCAGCTCCGGCTTCGGTCGGCGACATGGGCGAGCAGCACCTCCGCGTCGAGGCGCGGCGTCGGCGAACCGGCGGTGCGGAGCGCCTCGGTGGCCTCAATGAGGGCGGCACCCACCAGTTGGACCATCAGGTCTCCTCGCCGAGCTCCCCGAGACGGCGGGCCTGGTCGGCCTCGATGAGCGGCTCGAGCAGCCGGTCGAGGTCCCCCTCGAGCAGGCCGGGCAGGTTATGGACGGTCAGGCTGACCCGGTGATCGGTCACGCGGTCGTCGGGGAAGTTGTAGGTGCGGATCTTCTCGGACCGCTCGCCGGAGCCGACCTGCGAGCGGCGCTCGTCGCCACGCTCGGCCGCCAGGCGGTCCTGCTCCATCTCGAGCAGCCGGGCGCGAAGGACGGAGAGCGCCTTGGCTCGGTTCTTGTGCTGGCTCTTCTCGTCCTGGATGGCGACCATCAGGCCCGTTGGCAGGTGCGTGATGCGCACCGCCGAGTCGGTGGTGTTCACACTCTGGCCGCCTGGACCGCTGGACCGATAGACGTCGATGCGCAGGTCCTTCTCGTCGATCTGGATCTCGACCTCGTCGGCCTCGGGGAGGACGGAGACGGTGGCGGTCGAGGTGTGGATCCGCCCGGACGCCTCGGTCACGGGGACGCGCTGCACCCGGTGCACGCCGGACTCGAACTTGAGGCGCGAGTACGCGCCGTCGCCACGCACCTCGGCGATGACCTCCTTCAGGCCGCCCGATCCGCTCTCGGAGGTCGAGAGGACCTCGACCTTCCACCTGCGCCGCTCAGCGTAACGCGCGTACATGCGGTAGAGGTCGGCGGCGAACAACGACGCCTCGTCCCCGCCCGCTCCGGCGCGCACCTCGACGATGACGTCGCGGTCGTCGTTCGGGTCGCGCGGCACCAGCTGAACGCGGAGCGCGTCGGTCAGGGCGGCCTCGCGCGCGGAGAGGCGAGCGATCTCCTCGCGGGCCATGGTCCGCATCTCCTCGTCGGGATCATCGGCCATTGCCCGCGTGTTCCCGAGCTCGTCGCGTACGGCGCGCCACTCGCGCATGGTCGAGACGATCGGATCCAGGCGGGAGAGCTCACGACCGAGGTTCGCCAACGTGGAGGGGTCCGACGCCGCTTCGGGCGTCGACATCTGGCGGCTGACCTCTTCGTAGCGCGCCTCCAGCTCCGCGAGCCGGTCGATCATGCCCGTGCGGCGGCCGCGGCCTCGCGATCGGAGGCCAGGCACGACTCGAGGGACGCGATGCTGACCTCGAGCATCGAGCGGTCCGGCTGGCGGGTGGTGAGCGACTGGAGCCACAGGCCAGGCGCGTAGAGCGCGCGCACCAGCGCGTTCCCGTAGTGGCGTGCGCCGAAGCGCACGAGCTCGTAGGCGAAGGCGGCGATGAACGGCACGAGCACGATCCGCGACAGGAACAGGAGCGGCAGCGGCACGCCGGCACGCGGGATGAGGCTGAAGAAGAAGATGCTGATGACGACCACGATGAGGATGAAGGTCGTGCCGCACCGGGTATGCGCCGTGCCGAATGCATCGACCTCCTCCGGGGTGAGGGGCCGATCGGCCTCGTAGGCGCTGATCGCCTTGTGCTCCGCGCCGTGGTAGGCGAAGACGCGCTTGATGTCGCTCATGAGCCCGATCACCGCGATGTAGGCCACGAAGATGACGAGGCGGATGAGCCCCTCGACCGCGTTGGCCACCACGTCGGAGTCCGCCACGCCTTCGGCGAAGGTCGACAGGAAGAGCGGCAGCAGGAAGAAGAGACCGATGGCGAAGCCGAGGCTGAACACCATGGTGATGGCGATCGTGCCCTTGCCCAGCTCGATGTCCTCGCCCTCGGCGGCGAGCGATGCCGATCGCATCAGCATCCGCGTTCCGATGACCAGGGTCTCGTAGAGCACGAAGATGCCGCGCAGGAACGGGATCTTGATGAGCTTCCGATCCGCCGACAGGGCAGCCGGCAACGGCTCGGCCATGGTGACGATCTCGCCGGAGGGGGGCCGGACACTCATCGCGACCGTCGTGCGGCCGCGCATCATGACGCCCTCGATGAGCGCCTGCCCGCCATAGAAGAAGTCCGGCATGCGGAAGCGCCGCCTGCCGGACGAGTCGGTGATGGCGCCGATCACGAGCGGACCGGCCGCGATCAGCAGCTCCGGGATGAGGAAGAGGAGGTGGGGCGCAAGATGCGCCGGCCACCGGTTCGGGCGCCGACGCATACGACTAGATCAGCGCAGCGAGCGCTCGAGGCGCTTCTGGAACCGCTCGACCTGGCCCGCCGTGTCGACGATGTTCTGCGTGCCGGTGAAGAAGGGATGGCACTTGTTGCAGACCTCGACCTGGATCGACTCCGCGGTCGATCCGACGGTGAACGTGTTGCCGCACCCGACGCAGCGGACCGGCGCCTGGTGGAACGTGGGATGAATCTCGGTCTTCATGGGATCGGTGCTCCGTGCCGCCGTCAGGCGGACTGGTACTCGCCAGCTTCGATGCTGACTCGCTTCTTGTTGCGTGTGACGTGGTTGAACCGGACCAGCCCGTCGGCGGTCGCGAACAGCGTGTAGTCGCGCCCCATGCCGACGTTGTCGCCCGGGTGGAACGTGCTGCCGCGCTGGCGGACGATGATCGTTCCGCTGAGGACGTACTGCCCGTCGCCGCGCTTGACGCCGAGTCGCTTGCCTGCGCTGTCTCGCCCGTTCTTGCTGGACGAGCCGGCCTTCTTGTGTGCCATCGATTACTCCTTCGACTCGGCCTTCTTGGCCGGGCTGCGGCGACGCGGAGCCGGCTTCACCGTAGCGTCGTCGGTCGCATCGGCCTTCGCGGCAGCCGGCTTGCGCGTGCGCTTCGGCTTCTCCGCGGCCTCGGCCTCCGGAGCCGCCTCCGCCTTTGGAGCGGCCTCCACCTTTGGAGCGGCCTCCGCCTTCTCGGCCTTCGCAGCCTTCTTGCCCGATGCGTTGATCTCGTCGATGCGAACGCGGACCAGGTGCTGGCGGTGGCCGCGCGTGCGGCGGTAGGTGGCCTTCTGCTTGAACTTGAAGATGATCAGCTTCGGACCCAGCTCCTCGCCGAGGATGGTGCCGCTGACGCTGGCGCCCTCCACGGTCGGGGTGCCGATGGTCACCGCATCGCCGTCGCCGACGAGCAGGACGCGATCGAAGGTCACCGACGCACCGGCATCCGCCGCCAGCCGCTCGATCACGAGCTCGCTGCCGGCCTCGACGCGATACTGCTTCCCGCCGGTCGTCATGACGGCGTACATGCTTGCTCTCCTGGGTCTGCACTGGATCCCGTGCGGGCCGGATCGGCGCACGCGAAAACGGGCCGAGTGCTCAGCCCGCGGGACGCTGAAGTCTACCGGGCGATCGGGGGAGTGTCAACGAAGAGGAGCCGCGTGCGGACCGCCTTGCGGGCGCGGATGGGCAGGTCCAGCGCCGCCACCACGTCCTCGGGCCTGCCCGCGCCGCTGGGGTCGAGCCGGAGGACAGTGCGCAGCCGCGCCGTATGCGCCTTCTCGTTCACCTCGAGGATCTCGACGTCCTCGATCAGGGGGCGCAGGTCGCGGTCGCCGGCGTCGCTGCGCCGCTCGCTCTCGCCACGGCGACGCATGCTCGGCAGCTCGTCCTTCGCAAGCAGCCGAACCACCGCCCCGCGCAGGGCGTCCGAGGTCAGTCCCTCGTCGCCGCCCACCTCCACCTCGTACTCGGCGGCCCGCAACTGCGAGGCGGCGGACGGGAAGCCGTGCCAGACCTCCTTGGCGTCGCGCAGCGCGATTCCCTCGGGGAAGTTCTCGCCGGCAGCCTGGATGCGGTCGACCGGCACGAGGTCGTCGAAGTAGGCCTCGACCACCTCGCCGCGCAGCTCGAGCCCGACCGGCAGGTTGGCGGCCAGCTTGATGCGCGGGCGTGGCTTCAGGGCACGGGTGTACGAGAGGGGCAGGTTCGCCTCGCGGAAGGCGCGCTCCAGCTCGGTCACCAGGTCGGCCTGGCGCATGCGCAGGGCGGGCTCCGTCCGGCTGAAGAGGAGCTGCCAGCGCTGCCTCGGAGCCCCGTCGGGTGGTCGGTTCGTCATTGCGGGAAGGATCGTACCGTCGATCCCCCGCGGAGGCCAGAGGCGCCGGGTACGATGCCGCTCGATGACGGAGCTCGTGGCCTCGCTGCGCCGCAACCGCCAGGCGATTTTCGCGCTGGCCATGATCCTGGTGGTTCTCTGGCTGCTCTGGACGGCGCGCGGAGCCCTGCCGGCCTTCTTCATCGGCCTCGCGCTGGCCTTCGTGCTCGATCCGATCGTCACCCTTTTCGCCCGCCAGGGCGCGCCGCGCTGGGCGGGCGTCATCGTCGCATACGTCCTGGTGGTGGTCATCGTGTGGGGACTGGTCGCCTACGCGCTTCCCCCGATCAGCCGCCAGGCACGCGAGTTCATCGAGCACCTTCCCGAGCTGGGAGCGGCGGTCGGCGATCTCGAGCGTGGCCTCGTCGACTGGTACGCGGGGCTGCCGCTGCCGGCCGAGCTCCGCGCCGCCGTCGACGCGCAGGTGGCCGCGAGCGGGCAGGCGGTTGCCGAC
>DASVEH010000078.1:0-2618 GCA_036380655.1 Candidatus Limnocylindria bacterium
GCCGAAGACGCTGGCCGTCCCGGAGGTGGGCAGGAGCAGCGTCGTCAGGATCTTGATGAGCGTCGTCTTGCCGGCGCCGTTCGGACCGAGGAGCCCGAAGTACTCGCCGGGTTCGACGTCCAGGTCGACGCCGCCGAGCGCGGTCACCGGGTTCGGCTTGGCCTTGTAGACGCGGGTCACACCGCGGGCGTGGATGGCGAGGTCGTCAGGCATGGGGAATCCGCATGGGCTCGAGGCGATGGCGGGCGGGAGCGGGATGGTAGCACCGCCGATGCTGCCGGGGTAGCGCGACCGGGGGGCGGGCTAGGTGTCGCCGCCCACCGCGTCGTCGCAGTCGCCGGGGCCGTGCTGGCAGTCTGCGGAGAGGAGGCCGGCGCCGACGATCGCGAGGAGGGCTTCCCGAACGTCGCCCTCCGTCGCGGCGACCGGCACCAGCTCCAGCGCGTACTCGACGCGTGCCGCCAAGGTGGCGCTCAGCGACTCCGAGGCGCCGAAGGTGCGCCACTCGCCGTCGCCATCCCAGATGACGATGCCGTATCCCTTGACCGCCACGGAGAACATCGCTGCCCCATAAGTCCTACCCGAGTACTGCCGCAACTATGCGCGTGGCTCCGGCCGCCTGCCAACCGCCCGAATCCGCGCCGCACTCCACCGCACCGACCAATCTGCACGTTGAGGCGCCCGTGAAAGCGCTCTCTTGACGCCCCGCCGTATGATGCTCGCATGATCGTGAGAGCGCTCTCACACCGATGACGCGCACCGAATCCGTCACGCTCGAGCAGGTCGCCCGGCTGGCCAACGTCTCGCGCGCCACGGCATCGCGGGTGGTGAACGGCGACCCGAGGGTCGGGCACGACGCCCGCTCCGCGGTCGGCGCTGCCGTCCGAGAGCTCCGCTACGTACCGAACCGCGCCGCCCGCAGCCTGGTGACGCGCCGAAGCGACTCGGTCGCCGTCGTGATTCCGGAGCCCACCGCCCAGGTCTTCGGCGACCCCTTCTTCCCCCGTGTCCTGCGTGGGATCACCGATGCCCTGGCCGAGGAGTCGCTGCAGCTGGTCCTCCTCATGCCGCAGGCGCGAGCCGACGAACAGCGAGTCGAGCGCTACCTGGCAGCGGGCCACGTCGACGGCGTGCTGCTGATCTCTCTCCACGGCTCGGATCCGTTGCCGGAGGCGCTCCGCCGTGACGGCGTGCCGCTGGTCGTCGGCGGGCGGCCACCCAGCCCGGGGATCTCGTACGTCGACGTCGACAACCGCGGCGGAGCCGCGAACGCGGTCCGCCACCTGGTCGGCCGGGGATGCGCCGCGGTCGCCACGATCGCCGGACCGCAGGACATGGCCGCCGGCGCGGACCGGCTGGCGGGGTACCGGCAAGGGCTCGGTGGAGTGGCCGCGGATCGCGAGCTCGCCGAGATTGCCGACTTCACGGTGGACGGAGGAAGGGCCGCCATGGAGCGTCTGCTCGCCCGCGATCCGGCGATCGACGGCGTCTTCGTCGCCTCCGACCTCATGGCGGTCGGCGCCATCGCGGCGCTGCGAGCGGCAGGCCGTGCCATTCCCGACGACGTTGCGGTGGTCGGCTTCGACGACTCGCCACTGGCATCGACGACCGAGCCGCCGCTGTCCAGCATTCGACAGCCGATCGAGGAGATGGGCCGAGAGATGACGCGCCTGCTCATGCGCGAGGTCCGGGAGCCTGACGTCAACGCGCGCCACGTGATCCTGGACACCGGCCTCGTCATCCGCGAGTCGACGCGGCGATGAGGGCCGGAGGACCGATGGAAGGGAGAGGTATGGAACGACGGAGGCTGACGATTCGCAGGTTCGGACCCCTGAGCTTCGGCATCGGCTATCTCGAGGACGGGGTATGGGTCGACCACTCGGACGTGCCCAACGCAGGTGCCGATGAGGAAGACGCCATGGCCCTGCTGCACGAGTGGTATGGATGCTGCGCCGAGGAGTCCCGCGACGACGCGCCGGTTCTCCTCGATCGGGCGAAGGTCGGAACCTGAGCGCGGCGGAGTCGCCGACCGAGGAACGTCTCCAGGCGCTGGCGGATCTCTTTCCGACCGGATTCGCGTGGGGGGCGGCGACGTCGGCCTACCAGGTCGAAGGGGGTGCCGATGCCGACGGCCGAACCCCGAGCATCTGGGACACGTTCAGCCACACGCCGGGGCGGGTGCTGGGCGGCGAGACCGGCGACGTGGCATGCGACCACTACCACCGATGGTCGTCCGATCTCGACCTGATGGCCGACATGGGACTGCGGGCGTATCGGTTCAGCGTCTCGTGGCCGCGGATCCAGGCGGGTGGATCGGGCGCCCCGAATCCTGCTGGGCTCGACTTCTACGACCGTCTGGTCGACGGCCTGCTCGAGCGGGGGATCGAGCCATGGGTCACGCTCTATCACTGGGACCTGCCCCAGCCCATCGAGGATCGCGGCGGCTGGCTCGGGCCCGAGGTGGTCGATCGCTTCGCCGAGTACGCCTCGATCGTCGCCCGCCGTATCGGTGACCGGGCCGCCGCCTGGATCACGCTGAACGAGCCCCGCACCTTCTCGCTCATGGGATACGGCACCGGGCGGCACGCGCCCGGGCGGCGCGGCTGGGCCGGTGCCCT
>DASVEH010000079.1:0-3530 GCA_036380655.1 Candidatus Limnocylindria bacterium
CGGAACCGGAGCCTGAGCCGATGCCCGAACCCGACCCGGAACCCGAGGCCCAGATCGCGAGCGAGCCCGCGGTCGAGGCCGAGGCTCTTCCGGAGGCCGAGAGCGTCTCACCCGAGCCCGAGCCCGAGCCGGAGCCAATGCCCGACCTGGAACCGGAGCCAGAACCAGAGCCGGTGCCATTGCCCGAGCCCGAACCGGAACCAGAGCCGGAGCCCGAACCGGAACCGGTGCCAGAACCGGTGCCAGAACCGGAGCCCGAACCGGAGCCGGAGCCGGAGCCGCAGCCGCAGCCTGAAGCAGTCCTCGAGCCCACCGTCGAGGCCGCGCCGGCGCCGACTGAGCCGCAGCCGGAGCCCACCTGGGACCAGGAGCGCTACACGACCGCGATCGAGGAGCCTGATTGGTGGACGCCCGAGGAGAGCGTGTGGGCGCAGCCGGCCCCGGAGCCAGCCGCCGCGCCGGAGCCAGCGCCCGCGTTCGAGCCGGAGCGGATGGGCGACGAGGGTGGAGCGCCAGGGGGAGCGAGCACGGGCGAGTCGGCGCCGCCGGAGACCCATCACGGCGAGGAGACGATGCTCTGGTACGGCGGCCGGCCGCGAACGGAGGAGGCGTCCGAGTCGCCGTCCGAGGACGCCGCAGGCGAGATGGAGGTCGCCAGCACCGGCCACCGGGAACGGCGCATGGGCAGCTCGGGTACGGGATTGCCGGGCGCGGACGAGCTGGGCGAGGCCCTGGCCTCGCTCGACGCGGTGAAGGCGCACCGAGGGACGATCGAGGAGCCCGCGGCCCCGGAGTCAGTCGCTCCTGCGGGATCGGCGCCCGAGCCGGCCCTCGAGCCGCCACGGCGGGCGTACGCCACCAGCCCGCCGCCTTCGGAGCCCGGCCCGGTCGTCTCCCCCGAGCTGCGCAGCCCGGCGTCGCGCGCCTACCGCCGACTTCGTCGCATCTTCCCGGGCTGAGGCGATCTAGCCTCCCGGGCCAAGGTGGTAGCCGAGGCGGCGCGGGATTCGGCTGATCTCGCGCAGGAGTCGATGCGGCGCGTCGCCGCGCTCCTCCGCATCCTCGCGCCGGATCATCGCCTCGCGCATGATCCGGGCGCCGACGTAGCGCATCGGCTCCGGCGGGAACCGCGGTCCGGGCCGCCCCACGATCGGCAGGCGGGTGATCGGCTCGTCGGCCTCCAGCGCGAGGGCGGCGAGGATGCGGCCGAGCAGGTGAGAGGGAGCCACGCCGTTGCCCGAGTAGCCCGCGGCGACGTGCAGCCGGCCACCGCGATCGGACCAGGCGTGCGGCAGGTGATCGGGGCTGATGTCGATCGGCCCGCCCCAGGCATCGGTCAGACGGACTTCCCGAAGCTGCGGGAAGAGCCAACGGAAGGCAAAGGCGGCACGCCGCGCCGAGCCGATGTCGTCGGTGAAGGATGTGCCGATACGGCCGCCGAAGCCGGGGCGGCCACCGCCGGCGCCGATGGCGATCCGCCCTTCGCGCGTGACGTGCACATAGTGGACGCTGAAGCGTGCATCGACGATCGACTCGCCGCCCGTCCAGCCCAGCTCACGCTCGACGAGGTCCGGGATCGGCTCGGAACGCACCATGAAGCTGCCCCACGCCAGGAGACGGGAGCGAGCCGAGGGCCAACCGGCGGCCCACGCATTCACCGCAAGCACGACGTGCCCGGCGCGTACCTCGCCGGCATCGGTGATGACGCGCAGCCGTCCGCCGTCGCCGTCGCGTACGCGACTGACCGTGGTGCCCTCGTGGATCGCGACGCCGCGCTCGAGACAGACCCGCCGAAGCCCGCGCGCGAGCCTGGCCGGATGGACGGTGGCACCGTCGCGCATCAGGGCGCCGGCGCGAAACCGCGGCGATCGGCACCGGCGGGCGACCTCGTCGGCGGTCAGCTCCCGGTATGCCTCCGGGTCGCCGAGCCGGCGCGCGGCGGCCACGTCATCGGTCCAGCGCCCGTCGTGGGCCGGCGTCGTCGACACCATCAGCATCCCGTCGCGCCGATAGTGCGCATCCACGCCATGCTCGTCGCACCAGGCGCCGATGCCGGCCACCGACCCCGCCACCTCCTCGAGGCAGGCGGCGGCACCCTCGGCCCCGAACAGGTCGACGAAGCTCGACGCCTCGTCCCACCAGCTGTTCACGAACCCGCCGTTGCGCCCGGAGGGACCGCCGCCGCAGATGTCGGCCTCCAGCACGACGACGCGCAGCGACGGGTCGCGGGCCATCAGGTGCTCGGCCGTCCAGAGCCCGGTGTAGCCGCCGCCGATGATCGCGACGTCGGCATCGGTGTCCGCCGTCAGCGCCGGCGCCGGCGGCGGATCGCCCTCGTCCGCGAGTGCCTCGCGCAGCCAGGGCGAGCGCTCGCCGCGCCCGGGTTGGAGGCGAAGGTCGTCATCGGTCAGCAGCCGTGCGTCCACTCGCGGACGATAGCGCGGCTACCCTTTCCGCATGAGCCGATACGACGATCGGACCGCCCTCGTGGTGGTCGACCTGCAGAATGACTTCGCGGACCCGGCCGGGAGCCTGGCGGTCACCGGGGGCGAGGCGATCATCCCGGCCGTGAACGACGCCGTCCGGGAGGCCGTCGAGGCCGGCGCCCCGGTGGTGGTCACGCAGGACTGGCACCCGGAGTCGACGCCGCATTTCGCCAAGGACGGCGGCATCTGGCCGGTCCACTGCGTCGCCGGCACCTGGGGCGCGGAGCTGCATCCCTCATTCGACGTGCCGGCCGATGCGCCCAGGGTGCGGAAGGGGACCAACGGGGAGGACGGCTACTCGGGCTTCACGATGCGCGATCCACAGAGCGGGAAGGAGATTCCGACCGAGCTCGAAGGCCTGCTGAGGCAGCGGCAGGTGGAGCGGATCGTGGTCTGCGGGCTGGCGACCGACTACTGCGTCAGGGCCACTGCCCTCGACGCGGTCCGGCTCGGCTTCAGCGTCACCCTCCTTGGTCAAGCGGTGGCAGCCGTCAACCGCGAGCCCGAGGACGGGGATCGAGCGCTGATCGAGATGACGGAGGCCGGCGTCGCGGTGGCTTGACGGACTCTTGGGCCGGGCCTAGCGTGCGCCGTACAGGTGAAGACCAGCGGATGACGCCATCCGCCGGGAAACGCGTCCTTCCCTGATCAGGGACGCGAGGTGGAGACTGCTGGCACAAACCGGTGGTCTCCGTTCGTTTCCGTGGAGGCCCCATGCCGTCACCGACCAGACCGATCCTTCGCTGGAGTGCTGCGATCTGCGTCGCTGCGGGCATCGCCGGGCTGCTCGCTCCGAATGCTGCTCGGGCCGGCGCGGGCGACGTGCATCTGCTCAAAGTGGACGACATCATCAACCCGATCTCGGTCCGGTATCTCGAGCGCGGGATCAACGATGCGGTGGAACAGGGCGCAGCCGTCGTCCTCATCGAGCTGAGCACCCCGGGCGGACTGCTCGAGGCGACCCAGGATCTGACCGGCACGATGTTGAGCGCCGCGGTGCCGGTGATCGTCTATGTCACTCCGCCCGGCACGCATGCGGCCTCG
>DASVEH010000080.1:0-2241 GCA_036380655.1 Candidatus Limnocylindria bacterium
GACCGAGAAGATCCTCCACCAGCACGAAATTTTCGGGCACGACCGGTTCCTGATCCAGTTCACGGTCGGCTCGATCCCGCACGACCGGGTGATGCGCTCGATCGAGCTGTTCGGCGCCGAGGTCGCCCCCGCCGTGCGTCAGGCCCTGGCGCGTTGACCCGCATCCTCGTCTACACCGGGAAGGGCGGCGTCGGCAAGACGAGCGTCGCGGCCGCCACCGCCATCGCTTGCGCCGATCGCGGATACCGCACGATCGTGATGTCGACCGACATCGCCCATAGCCTGGGCGACGCCTTCGACCAGCAGCTCGGTCCGACGCCCCGGGAGCTGGCGCCCAACCTGTGGGCCCAGGAGTCGGACGTCTTCTTCAACGTCGCGCGCTACTGGGGCCGGATCCAGGAGTACGCCGCATCGGTCCTGCGCTGGCGTGGCCTCGACGAGGTCATGGCGGAGGAGCTGACGGTCCTGCCCGGCATGGACGAGGTCGGGTCCCTCCTCTGGATCGCCGATCACCACGATTCGGGGCAGTACGACGTGGTCGTCGTCGATGCCGCGCCGACCGGTGAGACGTTGCGGCTGCTCTCGCTCCCGGAGGCCGCCAGGTGGTGGATGCAGAAGGTGGAGCCGATCGGCCGACGCATCACGAAGCTCACCGGACCGCTCATCCAGCGCGTGGTCGGCATGCCGATGCCCGGCGACGACGTCTTCAACGCCGGCGAGGAGCTCTTCGCGCGCCTCGAGTACATGCACTCGCTGCTCACCGATCACGCGAAGACATCGGTCCGGGTGGTGCTCACGCTGGAGCAGGTCGTGATCGCCGAGGCGCAGCGGTCGTTCACGTACTTCCACCTCTACGACTACCCGACCGACCTCGTCGTCGCCAACCGCGTCCTCCCCGACGGGGTCGGCGAGTACTTCCGCGGCTGGTGGGAGGCGCAGCAGCGCTACGGGCCGCTGGTCGAGAAGACGTTCCATCCCATCCCGGTCAAGCAGGCGCCCTTCTTCGACCGGGAGATGGTCGGGATCGACCTGCTCCGGGAGCTGGCCGGCGCGCTCTACGGCGACGACGACCCGACCCAGTTCTTCTATCGCGGCACCCCGTACGCGGTCACCCGCCAGGACGGCGGCTACCTCGTGTCGGTCGAGCTGCCGTTCACCGAGAAGCAGCAGATCAACCTGTCCCGCCATGGCGACGAGCTCGTGATCGACCTGGGGACGTGGCGGCGGACACTCGTCCTGCCGCGTATCCTCGTGGATGCCCCGACCGATGGCGCACGGTTCGAGGAGGGCACCCTCAAGATTCGCTTTGGCACGCCGGCACGCTGAAGGAGCAGACCCACCGATGACCGATCAGCCCCCACCGAACGACCTTCGCACCGCCGAGCTCGAGCAACGTATCGCCGACCTCGAGCGCCGGGTCCCCCGCCCCTCCGACGGGAGCAGCCGCTCCGGGTTCGAGACGGCGTTCTGGGCCATGATGCACACGATCTTCCCTGACGAGGCGCGCAAGCACCTCAAGGTCGCCGGCCGCGAGCAGCTCCTCGCCGCGCGGGTCTATCTCGACCGATGGATCGCGCGCCTCGACGAGCAGGACGCGGCCCAGAAGGCCGAACGGCCGCACGAGAAGATCGACATCGAGTAGTCGGGCGTCGCCGGTCAGCTGGCCAGGGAGCGCATCTCGGCGATCAGGTCCGCCTTGCCCTCGAAGCCGATGCCGGGCAGCTCCGGCAGGACCACGTGACCGTCACGGACCTCGACGCCATCGGGGAAGCCGCCGAAGGGCTGGAACAGGTCCGGGTACGACTCGTTGCCGCCCAGGCCCAGGCCCGCGGCGAGGTTGAGCGCCATCTGGTGCCCGCCGTGCGGGATGCATCGGCCGGCCGTCCAGCCGTTTGCCGTGAGCATCTCGAGCGTGCGCAGGTACTCGACCAGTCCGTAGCTGAGCGCGGGATCGAACTGGAGCCAGTCGCGGTCGGGCCGCATGCCGGCGTAGCGGACAAGGTTGCGGGCGTCCTGCATCGAGAACAGGTTCTCGCCGGTCGCCATCGGTCCGGCGTACGCATCCGCGAGGGCGCGCTGGAGCTCGAAGTCCAGCGGGTCGCCGGCCTCCTCGAACCAGAACAGGTCGTAGGGAGCCAGCGCCTCTCCGTAGGCGAGCGCCGTGTCGCGGTCGAGCCGGCCGTTCGCGTCGACGGCGAGCGCACGGCCTGCGCCGAGCAGCTCGAGCACGGCCTCGATCCG
>DASVEH010000081.1:0-3507 GCA_036380655.1 Candidatus Limnocylindria bacterium
TAGAAAGACCTGGCAGGAAGTGCGGGAAGCACTGTTCGCACGGGAGAAGGCGCACACCCGCGAAGGGGACGCGATCGCGGCCGCGCGGCGGCGGCTGCCGATGGTGGAGGTTGACGCCACCATCGAGGTGATCGGTCCTGCTGGACCGATCACCTTCCTCGACGTCTTCGAAGGCCGCAAGCAGCTCATCGCATACTTCCACGCCTGGTGGCCAAGCCAACCCACCGCGGAGCAATGCGAGGGCTGCACGTTCTTCAACAGCCAGGTGCGCGAGCTCGCCTACATCCACTCCCGCGACGCCACGTACGCCACGCTCTGCAAGGGCCCGTACGAGGAGAGCGTCCGCTACCGGGACTTCCTGGGCTTGGAGATGCCGTGGTATTCGGTCGAGAAGACGGCGGCGCAACTCCTGGAGGGTCGTGACTGGCAGCGCCACCATCTCGTCTGCTACGTCCGCGACGGCGAGCGGGTGTTCGAGACGTACTACACCGGCGGTCGCGGCGTCGAGATCATGGCCCCCACCCACGGGCTGCTGGACATGACCGTCTACGGACGCCAGGAGTCGTGGGAGGACTCCCCCGACGGCTGGCCGCAGCCCTGGGGTAACGCCACGAACCCCGAGGTCTGGCGTACGAACGGACGCCCCATCGCCCAGTGGTCCCGCATCGAAGCCGGCCGCTCCGACGAGCTGACCTAAGGGTCAGCCGAGCCCCTCCTGGACCGCACGCTCAACCGCCGTTAGTGGTCTCCCGTCGCTCGCGATGCAAGACATCATGCCGGTCTGGAAACCGTCGAGTAGTGCCTGCGACCTCAGGAGATTCGCGCCTCAAGGGCGCGACAGCAGACGTTGCGCGCCACCGAGGGAAGCGATGGTCTCGTGTCCTTCGCCTTCCCCCTGGAGAGTGGCGATTGTGCTGAGTGGGATATCGGCCCGCTCCTGCAACAGGCGCCGGGAGACGCGGCGGAACACGAAGCGAAGGCCTGGGACAGGATGGTCCTGGGCGAGCAGGTCGGGGCGACCTTCCAAACGCTCGAGTTCTAGGCTTCACGCCGCGTTCCGCCGCCGTCAATTGGGCTCAGAGCTGCTCGGCTGCTCATCGTGCCTTCGCGACACAGAACTCGTTGCCCTCGGGATCGGCCATCACCGTCCAGGTGTAGCCGTACTCCTCCAGGTCATCGACTCGAGTGGCGCCCATCTCAACGAGACGGGCGACCTCGGCTTCGGGATCGGTCGCAGTGAGGTCGAGGTGCATCCGGTTCTTGGCGGTCTTCGGGTTGGGCGCCTTGGCGAAGATCCACGTCGGATCCTTCTCGCGCTCCACCGGTGCCCATCCACGCCTGTCCCGGCGTCCGGCAAAGCCGATAGCGGCGAAGTCGCTGGACGACTTGGGGTCTAGCGGTCGACCAAGCGCGGCCGACCAGAACCGGCCGACCGTAAGGGGGTCGGCACAATCGAACGTCACTGAGGCGATCCGGACGGTCATGTTGAACTCCAGCTGACGACTCCCACCGACTGGCGCGTTTTGTTACCAGTCGACGACCACGAGCGCGGCACCATCAGGGCAACATACGCGGTGGCGCCGGTGCCAATACGGTTGGCGGATGGGTGAGAGCGTCGTGCCGTACTCCGTCTCGACCTGGCAACAGCCCATGCCAGCACCGTCATCGCCGCACAGAACGGACCTCATCGCCGGCATCGCTGCCGAACTCGGCTCCACGCGTCCGGATCGCCTGCTCGTCGCGGTCGATGGACGCACGGGCGCAGGCAAGACGTCATTCGGCCATGAGCTGGGGCAGTCGCTGGCCGGACTGGGCGAACTGCGTTCCGCGCCTGCCTCGATGATTTCCAAGCGCCCCTGGGGGAACGCCCTACGACAGAGATACGGCGTCCCGCGGAGTGGCGTTGTGTTCCATCGACCCGGTCACGCAGATCGATCATTCGAACGAGCGGGTCGCCGTGCCGGACAATGCCGTACTCGTGATCGACGGCGTCTTCGCATGCCGGCCAGAGATCGACGTTTCTTGGGACTATCGGATCTGGCTCGATGTCGATCCGCATGATTCGTTGAGCCGAGGCACCAACCGCGATGCAGCCATGGTCGGACCCGGCGGCGACGCGATGCACCGGCACCGTTACGCCGCTTCCGAAGCGATGTACCTCCGTGAGGTTGACCCGCTCTCCAAGGCGGACGTCGTCATCGACAACCGCGACTTCTCGGCACTCGCATCGTGCGTCTCTAAGAACGGGTCGGACAGTCGGGATCGCGCGCATCTCGCCGGCGGTCAGGTCGGGAACGAACGGTCGGAGCCGGTCACAGGTCCTTACGCACGAAGGACGCGGCCGCCAGTCCCCCGACCATCGCCACCCACACCGCGGCCCACGCGAGGTAGGTGACCGTCAGCGGCGCCGCGCTCAGGAACGGGAAGGCCTCGACGTCCGCGCCGCCGAACGTGACGAACACCGACGGATCCTGGAACGCATGCATGGCCCCCTGCCACAGACCGTCGGTAGGCAGCAGCATCCGCGACACGGTGCCGACGCGCGCGACCGCCTCGTTGCCGAGGGACGCACCCACGCCGCCCACCACCCCGGCCACCCAGGTCATGCAGAAGAGGCCGACGGCGACGACGCCCGACGCCATCGGCGAGATGGCGGTCGAGAGCAGCACGGCAAGCGTGAGCAGCACAGTCGTCTGGGCAGCGAGCAGCGCGAGGGCGCCCGCCGGGTTCGGCGGCCAGTAGTCCGCGGTCGCCCGCACCACCAGGATCTGGGCCACCCCCGCGAGGACGACGAAGCCGCTGCCAAAGGTCACCAGCCCCAGCCACTTGCCCAGCAGGAAGGCGGAGCGCCGGACCGGGCGGGCGAGCATGGCCAGCGCGATACCCGACTCGGTCTCGCCCGACAGCGTGGGGCCGGCGAGGAAGGCCGTGCCGAGCGCCGCGATCAGGCTGAAGCCGAACATCACCAGGTTGAGCACGATGGACGCCGTCAGCCGGGCCTCGCCGCTGGTCAGCGCGCTGCCGCCGGACTCCGCCGCCAGTCGGGAGAAGCCCCAGCCGCTGAGCGCGAGCAGCGCGAGGGTCAGCCCGCCGAGCGCCAGCATGACGCGTCGTCGGGACGCCTCGCGCAGGGTGAGCAGGGCGATCGTCAGCATCGTCCGGGCCGTCGTCATCGCACTCCTCCCGACCGGGCGGCCGCCCCGTCCCGCAGGATCCCGAGCAGGCGTTCCTCCAACGTGATCCGCGCGGGCTCCACCGCGTGCACCCGGGTCCCGAGCGCCGCGAGGTCCCGCACCAGGTCGGGGACGGCCGTCCCCTCGTCGTCGGCCGGCAGGGACACGGTGAACCAGTTGCCGCTCCGCTCGACCTTGCCCGTGGCGGCCAGGCGCGCATGGGCCGCCGGCGTGAGGCCGCTGAGGTGCAGGTGGAGCTCCCGCTGGCCGAGCAGCTCGGCGAGCGTGCCCGCGGTAGCGACCCGTCCGCGGTCGAGGATCACGACCCGGTCGC
>DASVEH010000082.1:0-4441 GCA_036380655.1 Candidatus Limnocylindria bacterium
GCTGCCGCGGACGAGGGAGTCGGGCAGGCGGATTGTCCGGTGGGGACCACGTTCCTCGTCAACTTCGACGAGGGTGATCTCGAGGTCGATCTCGAGCTGGCCACCGGAGTGTTCGTCCGCGCACTGACGTTCGACGACAACGACCAGGTCACGAGCGCCACCATCGAGAACACGACTGCAGAAAACATCACGATCGCGGTCAAGGGCGGCTCAGACCAGGCCGGGAACTTCGTCACCATCGCCCCGGGCGGGACCGAGACGATTACGGTGACCGATAACCCGACCATCAGCAACCTGTCGGTCTGCCAGGGACCGGAGCTCGAGGACAACGGGACCCTCACCCTGGACAAGGTCACCGTCAACGGTGACGACGAGTTCGCGTTCACCCTCGGCGGGACAGCATTGGCCGACACGCTCTCCGGCGCCGATCCGGCCGTCTTGCTCGCTTCGGAGACGGGCACCTACGTCGTCGCCGAGGCGTTGACCCAGGCGCAGATGGATGCCGGCTGGTCGCTCACGTCGATCGACTGCGTCGGCAATGCGATCGCCGAGGTCGTCACCGACGCGAGCGTCAGCGTCACCGTCGGCGCCGACGAGGACGTGGTCTGCACGTTCACCAATACCTTGACCGAGAACGGCGGCGAGAGCGGCCTGATCGCCATCTTCAAGACGATGTGCGAGTCGATCGGGCAGCAGGACACGTGCAACGGCCGGGATACTTCTCTCGACGGATACATGATCGACTTCGAGATCCGTGCGGGCGCGAGCGCGGATGGCGAGCTCATCGAGACCGCCACCGTCACGCTCAACGAGAACGCCGAGGGCGAGGGCAACACCGGGAACGGCAGCCAGGGCCGTGTCCTGAGCGCCGAGCTGGAGCCGGGCACCTACACCGTGTGCGAGATCCCGGTTGCCTACCTCCTCGACGAGGGCGGGAACGTCATCGACGAGGTCGACCTCGAGGCGGTGCCGCGACCCGAGGCCGGGAACGGCGGCTCGACCGGCGGGGACCAGGAGCAGATCGCCGGCACCGACTGCGTGGTGGTCGAAGTGACCGCCGGCACCGCCGAGGTCAAGTTCCTCGACACGATCGCCGATCAGGGAGAGCAGCTCGGATCCCTGCTGATCGCCAAGGTGGATGCGGACGGAAATCTCCTCCCGGGAGCGACGTTCACCGTCGATGGTGTGGCACATGCCGACACCGACGAGGACGGCCTCGTCTGCGTCGACGGTCTGACCCTCGGCGACATGGTCTCCATCGAAGAGACCGTAGCGCCCGAGGGATTCGTCGGTGACGACGACATCGAAGACGTCGAGGTGACGTCCACCGAGGATTGCGCCACGCGCCTCGCCGCAGTGGATCCCGCCACCGATGCCGACATCGCGGTCGTGAATGCCGAGAGCGGCGTGGGGCCGGAAGAGACCGTCGAGGTTTCGATCATGAAGCACCTCTGCACCGACGTGGCGTCGGTGGCGGAGTTCGAGGCAATCGAGGCCGCAGCTGCCGAGGAGAACCCGGACAACGCGTTCGCTCCCCTCGTGGCCACCGTCCTCGCCTGCCCGACCATCGTCCTGACGGGCGACATTCCGACTGAGGGCGCCGTCTCCGGCGGCGCGGTCGATTTCGAGTTCAGCGTCGTGGATGCCTCCGGCACCCAGCTGCTGAGCGAAGACGGCACGTTCATGCAGGGAGCCCTCTGCGAGTCGGATGTGAACCTCGACGCCGATGGTGACGGCACGATCGAGGAGGATGTCTGCCTCGACGTCAGCCACTACTCCTTCGAGGTGATCGACGGCGTCGTCGTCATCACCGAGACCGATGCCCCCGACGGACACCGGTTCGGCACCATCCGGTTCACCCCGGGCTCGGATGACGCCGACACGCTGGTCGGCTCGATCGCCAGCGTCGAGGCAACCGGGGTGATCACGCTCGACACGACGCGTGACGAGGACGACACCGTCATGGTCCACGCGTACAACTTCGTGACCGAGGGCACCCAGGGCGGCAACCCGGTGCCCAACGAGCGGCCGCGCGAAGGGACGCTGGGCGGGAATCCCGTTCCCGATACCGCCATGGCGCCGCCGCCGGCCGGCACCATCCCCGGCTCGCTCCTTGCGCTGGTCCTGCTGGGCGCGCTCGGCATCGCCGGACACCAGGCTCTGGCGGAGGCTCGGAAGCGCAGCTAGCTCCGCGGACGGTCATGCGCCAGCGAGGCTCCCGGATCCGTCCGGGAGCCTCGCTCCGTCAGAAGCCCCCGGTCGATCCGGGGGCTTTTCTCCATATATCGGTGCATCGGAGCATCCAGGTACTAGCCAAATCTAGGACGTCGGTACTATGCTCCGCCTCCCTCGATCTAATGCCACGGCAGGGGATTACATCGACACTCGGGAACTCAGGAGGGAACACCATGAGCCTCACTGGAAGGGGTCAACTGTCGGCCCGCAACAGCAGCCTCGCGTTGCTATCCGCGTTGGCCATCCTGATGGGGACGGTTGCGCTCGTCCCCCAGCTCGTCAGCAACGTCCGCGCGGACACGATTGTCACACTCGAGGACGGGATCGAGGGCTGTATGGGCGTTCGCACGACGCCTGGCTCCGAGAACACGACGAAGGAGCTCGTCGGCGGCACCCTCGAGCCTGGTGGCACGGCGACCTTCCGCTTCACGTTCCCGGCTGAGGTTGACGGCAACCCGGGCCAAGAGGAATGGAAGCTGACAGACTGCGTCTTCATCGATGACGAGCCGTTCCAGAAGTTCACTGTCACCTCCCTCGAGAACGACGTGAGCCCGGTCATCATCGAGTTCACGCTGAACATTCCGGCCGATGCACCCATCGGCGCCGAGTACTGCAACTACGCGAAGACGACCGAGACCCCGAGCGATCCGCAAGCCTCGAACCGCAAAGCGGGGCCGGCGTGCTTCGTCATCGGTGGCGCGCTGCGCGTGACCAAGGTCGATGGCGCAGGCGGTCCGCTCGCAGGCGCAACGTTCACTGTCGCCTGCACGTGGCCGGACGTCGCGGCCGGCACGTTCCTGCCGGACACGATCCTCAGCGTGCCGACGAATGGCACCATCGACGGCGGCGGCTCCAGCGAGACGATCGACTCGACTGATGCCGGCTCATTCAGCCGAACGGTGGTGACCGGCGATGAGGGCGTCATCAGCGTGAACGGGCCGGAGGGCACGGTGTGCACCTTCACCGAAACCGCGGCGCCGAGCGGACACGATCTACCATCGGACGTCGACTGCACCCTCAGCATCGAAAGTGGGACCCAGGGAACCTGCGAGTTCGTAAACGAGCTTACTCCGACGCCGACTCCCACACCGACGCCGACTCCGACGCCGACTCCCACGCCGACTCCCACGCCGACTCCGACTCCCACGCCGACGCAGAGTGAGGAGCCGGCGACGCCGACCCCGACTCCCAGCCCGACGCCATCTCCGACCCCTCGCGAGAGCGAACTCGGAGGCAACCCGACGCCGACCGGGAGCCCGCTGCCCAACACGGCGATGGGCGCCGACGTCTCGGGCCCGGGCGGCAGCTCGACCCCGGCAGTCGTGATGGGGCTGTTGGCCATCCTTTCCTTGGGCGCGCTCGCCCTCGGACGGCTCGCCGGTCGACGCACTGATCGCTGACACCGGTTCGGAACACCAGAAGGCCCCCGGTCTGCCGGGGGCCTTCTTCATGGCCTCGATTCCGATCTACCCATGACCTTGGTGCGTCATGACAACACGAATGGAGCTAGGTACTATCCCTAACCGCACCGGAGCGCCCTGGCTACGTCATTTGACAGGTACCGAAGTACTGGACCTCGCCGATATACTCGCGATCCGTTGAAGTGAAGATCACCTCAGCGCACGCACTCATCTTCAGTGGGGCTGGTGACCGACACACCTCGGTCGAAACGAAAGGAAACCATATCGTGACTGCACTCAAGGGCCGAACAGGCCTCCGAACGCTTCTGGGCCTGCTGGCGGCCCTGGGGCTGGTCGCTGCCATGGCCATGCCGGCCCTGGCGAACCATGACCCGGCCAACGGGCCGGAAGTGGACCCCACGTCGGAGGAGTTCCCCGGCGGCGATCCGACATGCGACGTGGGCGTGGCGGTTCGGTTCAACAACCCCGCCGAGGGAGACTCGCAGGACGTCGACCTCGGTGGCGGCGAGACAGCGACCGTGACGATCCTGTCCGTCGACAACAACGAGCTCACCTTCGAGGTCGAGAACGGACTCGCAGCGGTGGTAACGGTCAAGGGTGGCGTGTCGTCTCCCGGCACCGATGACCAGAACGTCTACGACTACAGCGGGTTCGCCGGTGGCGGCATCGCGCACGACGACGGCCTTACCGTTCCAAGCGGGCAAGGCATCAGCCACGTCGACTTCTGCCTCGTGATCCCGGCCCCGACTCCGACGCCGACTCCGACGCCGACGCCGACCCCGACC
>DASVEH010000083.1:0-2429 GCA_036380655.1 Candidatus Limnocylindria bacterium
GCACCACCGCGGGAGCCGGCCGCTCCGGCGTCGACCGAGGCGCCGGCACAGCAGGGATCGTAACCACATGCCGAAGATGAAGACCCACAAGGGAACGGCCAAGCGCTACCGGAAGACCGGATCCGGGAAGTGGGTCCGCCCGAAGGCCTGGCGTGGCCACCACCTCGAGATCAAGTCGAGCCGCCGAACGCGCCGCTACGCCGGCGTGGCCGAGGTGTCGGAGACGCACACCGCACAGCTCGAGCGCCTCATGCCGTACGCCGGCAAGGGGAAGTAGCCGATGAGCCGAGTGAAGCGCGGCGTTGCCGCCCACAAGCGCCACAAGAAGCTGCTCAATCGAGCCGAGGGAAGGCGCGGCACGCGATCGACGCTCGTCCGCCCGGCGCGCGAGGCGCTCATCCATGCCCTCGTCTACGCATACCGGGATCGCCGGAACCGCAAGCGCGACATGCGTCGACTCTGGATCGAGCGTATCAACGCCGCCGCCCGGCAGAATGGCCTTCCGTACGGGCGTTTCATCGCCGGGCTGAAGGCCGCGGGCGTGGAGGTGGATCGCAAGATCCTCGCTGACATGGCGATCCGCGAGCCGGCCGCGTTCGCGGCGATGGTCGAAACCTCGAAGGCGTCCTTTACCACCTGACCGGCAGCGCAACGCCGGTCGTCACCGACCCTGTCCCGTAACCGGGGCGGGGTCGTTCGTTTTCACCGATGATGGGTGACCGATGAGCCTCTCCGACGACCTCGACCGCATCAGGGCCGATGCCCGCGCCGCCCTGGCCGCCGCCACCGATCTTGCCCAGGTGGAAGGGCTGCGTCACGACCTGCTGGGGCGTTCGGGGCGTCTCACCGGCCTCCTCCGGCAGCTCGGCGACGTGGAGGCGGACGAGCGCCCCACGATCGGTCGGCTGGCAAACGAGGTGCGCGCGGAGATCGAGACCGGCATCAGGGAGCGGCAGGCCGCCCTGAGCGCCGGGGATCTCGAGGAACGCCTCGCCTCCGAGGCCATCGACATGAGCGCTCCGGGGCGGCCGCTGGCAATCGGCCACCTGCACCCGGTCCAGACGCTCATGCGCGACCTGCGCGAGATCTTCCACGCCTTCGGCTTCGAGGTGTTCGAGGGGCCCGAGGTCGAGACCGAGGAGTACAACTTCGAGCTGCTCAACATCCCGGCCGACCACCCGGCGCGCGACCTGTGGGACACCCTCTTCGTGGCCGAGCCCGGCAGCGTCGAGGCGGGGGAGCCGCGGCCGGCCGCCGACGGCACGATCCTGCGCACGCACACCAGCCCGGTCCAGGTGCGCGCCATGCAGGCGCTCGACTCGCCGATCCGCGTGCTGACTCCGGGCCGCTGCTTCCGGTACGAGGCGGTCGACGCCAGCCATGGCTTCGAGTTCTTCCAGGTCGAGGGCCTGGTGGTGGATCGCGACACGAGCCTGGCCGACCTCAAGGGCATGCTCGAGGAGATCGCGCGCGCCCTCTACGGTCGCGACGTCCGGACCCGCTTCCGCCCGGGCTACTACCCGTTCACCGAGCCGAGCGTGGCGTTCGACATCGGATGCCTGGTCTGTGGCGGATCTGGCTGTCCGGCCTGCAAGCGGAGCGGCTGGATGACGATCCTGGGAGCCGGGATGGTCCACCCGACCGTGCTGCGCAACGGCGGCTTCGATCCGGCCGAATACCAGGGCTACGCGTTCGGCATGGGTCCCGACCGAATGACGATGCTGCGGCACGCCATCGGTGACATTCGGCTCTTCTTCAGCGCCGATACTCGCTTCTCGTCCCAGTTCGCGGAGGGCCGGTAGTGCGCGTGCCGCTCTCCTGGCTGCGTGAATACGTGGCCTTCGACCTCTCGCCACGGGAGCTCGCCGACGAGCTGACGATGCGCGGCATGGAGGTCAGCGCCATCGAGACGGCGGGTGCGGACTGGACCGACGTGGTCGTCGGGCGGGTGGTCGAGCTCGGCCGCCATCCGAACGCGGACACGCTGTGGCTGACCGCGGTGGACCTCGGGGACGGTGAGCCCGTCGCAATCGTGTGCGGGGCGCAGAACCTCGAGGTCGGCCAGCTGGTGCCGGCGGCCCGGGTGGGGGCGGTCCTCCCCGGCGATCGCCGCATCGAGCGCAGCAAGATTCGCGGCGTGGTCAGCAATGGGATGCTGTGCAGCGCCATCGAGCTCGGCCTCGGGACCGATGCGGAGGGGATCCACATCCTGGGCCATGGCGACGAGATCGCGCCCGGCACGCCGCTGGCGGATCTCGTCGGCGACACCGTGCTCGATGTCGACGTCAAGCCCTATCGTGGTGACGCGCTCTCGATGGTGGGCCTGGCCCGCGAGATCGCCGCCTTCACCGGCGCTCGGCTGCAGCTGCCGCAGGCCGACGTGGAGGAGGCGGCCGACGACAGCACGAGCGACCACGTCTCGGTCCGCA
>DASVEH010000084.1:0-3879 GCA_036380655.1 Candidatus Limnocylindria bacterium
GGGGTCGGTCCGCTCGTTGCCCAGGGGACCCGAACTGAACAGCCACGTGGGCCGGGCGGCAAGGACGGCCTTGTTGCGCTCGACGAACTCGAGCGCCTCCTTCCGCCAGTGACCGATGTATACCGCGCTCCCGACGACAAATGCATCATGCGTGGGCATCACGGAGAAGCTCGTCACAGGCCCGATGTCGGCGTGGTGGCCGGCGATGCGCAGTCGATTCGCGACGCGCTCAGCGATCTCGGCAGTCGAGCCTGAGCGCGTGGCATAGGCGACGAGGACGTTCATGACATCTCCTTTTCGACCGATCAAACCGAGGTCGCGGGGAGGACCTCCGGGATGACTACGCGTCCGCGTCGCGCCCGCGAGCGCGCCACGGCCTCGTCGAGCCCGCGCGTTGCCCCCTCCGGCAGCTCCGACGTCACACCGAAACCGCCGAAGACCGCCAGACCCTCGATCGTCAGATGGGGGGCCTCCGGCTCGTACTCCAGTCGCGGGCGCCCGTCACCCAGGCCGCCGATGCCGACGACCTTCGAGCTGACTCGCCAGGAGGCGGGGACCACGACCTGGGCTCCACCGAAGACCGCTCGGACATCAAGCCGTGCCCCGCTCGGATCAAGAACGGCCTCGCGAAGGTCGATGACGCCGCCGCCGTACCAGCAGTCCACGGTGCCACCGCGGAAACGCGTCGCTGTGCTCCGAAAGGACATCGGCTCGAAGATGGCGGCCAGACGGATCTCGTCGGCGTCGGGAGCGTCCACCTCATCGATGCGCTGCTTCGTCGCTTTCGCGACGAACAGCCCCGCGACCGAGGCGAGCATGAGCCCGCCGGTGAACAGCGCGAGCAATCTGCGGACAGCATTCATCTGCGTCTCCTTCATGTGGCTAGATGGATCCATGGTCGTGCGGACGCTTGCCCCGTCACGAACACGTGTCATCGCGCGGCGAGGGTGATGACGGCCGCCACGATGCCGGCGATGGCCATCGTGGCCAGTAGCATCAGCGTCCAGCGCCCGGAGGCGACGCCCTGTCGCGTTCGATACGCGAGACCGGCGATCCCAGCCAGGATGACCAGCCCGATGAGATCCCACGTCGCCTCGCCGTTCACGAAGCTTCGATACGCCACGATGAGCAGCAGCCCGTACGAGATGACGAGATACCCGATGCGATCCGCGGCCCCGGCGATCGGAGCCTCGCGCTCGTTCCGGGGAACCAAAGTGGTCATGTCCGATCTCCTCCTAGTTGGGTCGATGGTGTCCCGCCGCCCACCAGCTGGACACGTGTGAGAAGCGCTTCCCCCCCAGCCCACTCGGCGGGGTTCGTCGCCATGAGGCGACGCTCCTCGGAACGCAGCAGCGTCCACAGCTCAGGTTGCTGGCCGCGCAGCCGCGGACTGGCGCGATACCGGGTCATCGCATCGATGAGGAACGCCGCATAGCGGCTGACCGGGCTGGCCCTCGACGCAAGGTCCTCGAACCCGGCCCCATAGTCCACTGCCAACAGGAACCGACTGAAGAAGGCACCCAGGCTATCTGCTCCCAGATCCCAGACCTGGGAGTGTCCTCCCCGTCTCAGGAGTGGTGCCGGGGAGGTGAACACGGCGACGACGACGCCTTCTACGAGGTCGGCCGATAGGTGACCACCGAACGTCAGATACTCGTTCGTGACGTGTAACCGATCGACGATCCGGATGAGCCCCCATGAGAACTCGGTCTTGACCGGAAGGTGGGTTTCTCGCGTCAGCGTCTGGGGCACCCCGCGGCCCGACTCAGTGGTCCAGTACTGGATCGCCTCCGGATCGTAGTGGTGCAGCGTCGGCACCTCACGAAGCGCCACAAGGAGGGAGGCCGGCCCCGGCCGATCGGGCAGGTCGGACGTCGCCAGGAAACCGAAGTCCGTCATCAGCGCCGCGGCTGATGCAGGATCGAGAACGGTCGGTGCGGGCGCGATCGCGCTCATCCGGCTCTCCGGGATCAATCGTGTGCGACGGCCGCCGATGTCGTTGCCCTTGACTGGACGGGACGGCGGCCCTCCTCGAGCAGCGGGAAGAGGAATCGCTCTTCGCGCTTGAGATGAGCGCGGATCAGCTCCTCGAGGCGAATCAGGTCGGACCGGGTGGCCGCGTTCTTGTCGCCAGGACCGCCGCCACGATGATCGAGACGATCATGATCGGCGCGCAGCCGAGCGATCGCGTCACGGATCTGCCGATGCTCGAACCGCGCCGCGAGCGTCGCCGCCGGAGACCCCGTTCGGGCGTCGATCTCGGGGAACAACCAGCTGTCTTCCCAGGCGATATGCGGTCCGAGCGTGCCGTCCAACCAGCGGAGGACGTTCAGCACGCGAGCAGACAGCTCGGGCGTTGGTGTCTGGCCGGCGAGGGATGCGACGTCATGGATGCGGTCGATCCCGCGCGCGAGGTCAACGTGTTCGTGTTCCGCGAAGGCCCACACCGCTCGGTCTTCGTCTGCGCCACTCGTCATCGGTCCACCCTCGTTGCGACTCGCTGCGCATCTACCATCGTCCGGCGCGGCCCGACGCGCCAGAGCCGTTCGTCATATCAAGCCGGTCCACAGGCTCGATGCGCGGCGGATCGACTGGCCGGCGCTTCGCGCTACTCGGTCACGGTGAAGCCGGTCCGCATCCCGAGCTTGAAGTGCGCCTCCCGCTCGGTCTCGTCGTAGATGTTGCACAGCAGGACGTACTTGCCGGCCGCCAGCGGCACGGTCAGCTCTGCGGTGGCCCCCACCGCGATGTCTTCGATCTCGCCCAGGAGCTCGATGCCGGCCCCCTCCTCGGTGACCGCGCCGGTCTCGTCGGTGGGCAGTGCAGCCGGGTCGAGATCGGTTTTGAGAACCACGAACTCGTGCACGTCCTCAGGTCCGGTGTTCGTGACCTGGAACGTGACGCTCCCGGCTGTGGTCGAATCCGATGCCGGCAGCACGGACCACTCCTGCAGGTTGACCTGGACCGTCGACCCCCCCGCCCCAGCTGGGCTCGAGGTGGCGGTCGCAGGGCTGGGCGTGGCCGTCCCGGGCGAGCAGGCGGCGATGGCCAGCGCGATCACGGAACCGGCGGCCAGCACACGGAGCTGTGGCAGGGTACTCATCTCATCGTCCTCCTCATGGGCTGCGCTGATCGTGACTGTCGACCTCGTCCGACGCCGTTCGCCACGGCCGATCGGCCCGCCGTCGACCTCCAAAGGTCACGTTCGGGCGCCATGTCGTCGTGGACTACCAGCGTCGGGTACGGGGACACCCGCTCGTCGGCGCCACACCAGGAGCGCGATGGCGAACCGCGCCACGAGACTCAGGCCGTAGCTCGCGCACCAGACGCAGATCGCGCCGATGACGAAGAGCTCGACATACGTGAAATACAGCTCGAAGACCACGCCGAGCAGCGAGAGGCCGTAGTGAGCGGCGAGGAGCTCGATCCTGCCCGACCTCATCCAGGCGATCGCCAGGATCAGGAGCGATATCGAGAGCACGACGCCAAAGACGGCCACAGGAATGCCGCCGACCCTGGCGTATTCGGAAAGCGCGACGGCCTCACACCCCTTGAGGGGCCCGCAATACGGCAAGTCACCCTGCAGCTCCACGACGCTGAGATACCCAGCGATGACGAGGCCGATGACATCGAGACCCGCAAGGATGATCCCGGGATGGGTGCGGCGCAGCCGCTCGAGCACGACGCGTGTGGCCGTCACCGCGCGGCCGCTGCGATCGCCGCGGCGATGTCGGGATACGGCTGGACGCCGACGAATGCCTCGCCCCCGATGATCAGGGTGGGCGTGGACGTGACACCCGCTCGGCTGGCGTCCGCGCGGGAGGCCTCGATCGCCGCCTCAGCCTCTCGCGAGCCCATGTCCGCCTCGAATCGGGCCAC
>DASVEH010000085.1:0-10146 GCA_036380655.1 Candidatus Limnocylindria bacterium
CTCCCGGCGAGCCGGTGGCCATCGGGGCCGACGGCATCCTGCGGCTCGAGCTCGGCCCGGCAGAGATCCGCACCGTCCAGCTGCGTCGCCGCGAGACAGCGGTGGCTCCAGCAGGGCTCCTGGACGCGGCCGGACCGCGCCAGAACGCCTGAGGCGCGGTAGGATGGCGCATCGCACGCCGCATCGTCACCAATAGCGCACGGAGGATCACCCCGGTGGAGCTCGAGCAGCAACTTGCGTCGGTCCCGCTCCTGGCGGGACTCGATGGCCGCATTCGGCGACGCCTCGCCGAGACCGGGAAACGTCGGACGTACGGTCCGGACGAGGAGATCGTCCGCCAGGGCTCGAACGGCACCGCGCTCTACATCGTGCTGAGCGGCACGGCACGCGTCGAGCGCGACGGCGAGCGGCTCGGCGGGGTGAAGGCGGGCGACTTCTTCGGTGAGCTGGCGCTCATCGAGGAGCACCCGCGGTCCGCATCGGTCATAGCCGATGCCGAGACCGAGTGCCTCCTCTTCCCCGCGTGGGAGTTCACGGCACTGCTCGAGGAGCACCCGGAGATCGCCGTGCCGATCATGCGCGCGCTCATCCAGCGCCTGCACCGCCGCGAGCACCACCTGGCCTGATCCGGTCGCCGATGGGCCTGCGCGTCGTCGTCGAGGTCGCCCCGAAGCGAACGTTCGCGAGCGCACTCGACTGGCCCGGCTGGTCGCGCGGCGCGAAGACCGAGGAGGCTGCCATCGAGGCGCTGCTTGCCTACGCCCCCCGCTACGCCGCCGTGGCCAGGCGCGCGAAAGTCGCCTTTCCGGCCCGCCACTCCGTCGAGATCGTTGAGCGGCTCGACGGCGGCGGCTCCACCGAGTTCGGGGTTCCCGGGGCAGCGGCGGCCGCCGAGTCCGATCCCCTCTCGACCGCCGAGCTGGCACGGCTGATCACGCTGCTCGAGGCGGCCTGGGCCACCTTCGATGCCGCCGCACGGCAGGCCAGGGGGGTCAAGCTGCGGCTGGGCCCGCGCGGCGGCGGCCGCCAGCTGCCGAAGGTCGTCGAGCATGTCCACGACGCCGACGGCGGCTACCTGCATCAGCTCGGCACCAGGGCGAGCGGCGTCGCCGATCTGCGGGCGGCCTTCGTGGAGGCGCTCACGGCCCGCGCGACCGACCGACCCCTGCCGAACCCCAATCGGGTGCGAAAGCCATGGTCGCCGCGCTACGCCGCGCGGCGCTCGGCCTGGCACGCGCTCGATCATGCCTGGGAGATCGAGGACCGCGCCTCCGGGTAGCGGGCCCCACCGGCGGCGGCCGGTCCTGCGCCTCAGGTCAGCCGGGTCAGGATCGCCTCGCGGTCGAAGATCCAGTTGCCGACCACCAGCGCCACGCCGATCAGCATCGCCACCACCAGGTCGCCGACGAGCACCTGCTGCATGCTGAACGAGGCCTGTCCCGAGAAGAAGCCGGCGATGGCAACGCCGATGACGGGAAGGACGATGAAGCCGCCGATCTGCTGGGCGGTGCGGGCGTCGTTCACGCGCGACGACACGATGATGCCCAGCAGGACGCTGAGCAGGCAGATCAGCGGCACGAGCGTGAGCATGGCGACCTTCCACACGTCGTTGAAGATCAGCAGGGTCAGCCTCGAGTCGGCGATGGCGCCGTTGACGATGCCGTAGAGGAGGAAGACGCCCCAGGTCGCGAGCACGGCCGGAGCCGCCGCGGAGAGCGCCTTGCCGATGAGCAGCTCGCTGACCTCCATCGGCGTCGCCAGCTGCGGCTCGAGCGAGCGGGCGGTCTTCTCGCCGATGACCGACTGTGTTGCGATCGCCATCGGCACCATGGCCGGGATGAGGAGGAAGTAGGCCATGAAGTTGAGGACGATGAAGCCCTGGGCCGCCAGCTTGGGCGGCAGGTCGGGGAACTGGCTGATGTACTGCTCGATCTGCCCCATCTGCTGGGGATCGAGCTCGTTGAACTCGATGAAGGCGACGATGCCGGTTGGAATCGAGGCGAACACGAGCGCCGGGAAGACGACCGCGCCGAGCAGCAGGCGGTTGGCGAAGAGGTCCCGCACCTCCTTCGAGAGGACCGCCGCGATCATGCCGGGACGCATCAGACCGCCTCCAGCGTGCGGGGGTCGCGGGTGGCCGCCTCGCCGACGAGGTCGAGGTAGACCTGCTCCAGGGTGGCGACCTCCTCGTTGACGGCCACGATCCGGGCGCCCGCATCCACCAGGGCCCGGACCAGCTCCGGATTGTCGCCGCGCGGGTCGCCCACCTCGACGAGCAGCGCCCCGTCCGAGGCCTGCGCCCCCTCGACGAACGGCAGCTCGGAGAGCATGTCGAGGAAGGACTGCGGCCGGCGGGCGCCGACGAGGTCGACCCGCACGGACGCGGTTCGACCCTGCCGCCGCATCCGTGCCGGCGTGTCGACCAGCAGCAGCGTCCCGCGCATGATCCCGATCCGCTCGCACAGCCGCTCCGCCTCGTCCAGGTTGTGGGTGCAGACCACGATCGAGCGCCCGGCGTCACGGAGGGTGGCCACGAAGTCACGCACCGTCTTGGCGGCGGACGGGTCGAGCGCGCTGGTCGGCTCGTCGAGGTAGACGACGTCCGGCTCGTGGAGCAGCGCCCGGGCGATCGCCACCTTCTGGCGCATCCCCTTGCTGAAGCCCCCGACCCGCCGATCTCCGGCCTCGGGCAGGCCGACGATGCCCAGGTATCGGTCCACGGCGCGCCGCAGGTTGGCGCCGCGCAGCCCGTAGAGGCGACCGTAGTAGCCCAGGTTCTGGCGCGCGGTCAGCTTGTCGTGGAGGCCGGGCGCCTCGGTCAGCACGCCGGTGATCGCGCGGATCCGCTGGGAGTCGCGACCGAGCTCGAGACCGTTGATGCGGGCCGTTCCTTCCGACGGGCCGATCAGCCCGGCAAGCATCCGGATCGAGGTCGTCTTGCCCGCGCCATTCGGCCCCAGGATGCCGAAGATCTCGCCGTCGCCGACCGTGAAGGACAGGTCGTGGACGGCCGTCAGCGACCTGAAGTGCTTGGTGAGCCCGGCCGCCTCGATCATCGGGCGCGGCGGGCGAGGCGGAGCGGATCGTTCATGGGTGGTCCGCATCCTAGCCGGAGTGCGGCCCGCCCGCCCATCGGTACGTTCGGTGCGGGCTAGCATGCGCCGATGGACGAACGAACCCTTGCCACCCGCCGTCCGTGGACCGGCCGTCGCATCGGCATCCGGATCGACGAGGTGGAGCGATCGGACGGTCACCGCACCACCCGCGAGATCGTGGAGCATCCCGGGGCGGTCGCAATCGTGGCCTGGGACGGCAAGCGGCTGGCCATGGTCCGCCAATGGCGGCACGCGACCGGGCGTGTCCTGCTCGAGATCCCGGCCGGCACCCTGGAGCCGGACGAGCCTCCGGCCGAGACCGCCCGCCGCGAGCTGGCGGAAGAGGTCGGCCTGGCCGCGGCGAGCTGGGCCGAAGGCCCGAGCTTCTTCACCGCGCCGGGCTTCTGCACGGAGCTCATGCAACTCTTCCTGGCCACCGACCTCAGCGAGGAGCACGCGGACGGCGACGAGGACGAGCAGATCGAGCCGTCCTGGCTCTCGCTCGCCGATGCGCTCGCCGCCATCGACGACGGGCGCATCATGGACGCGAAGACCATCGCCGCGGTCGGCTGGCTGGCACGCCGGTTGCCATTCGCCCCCGCACGATGACGCTCGAGATCGACGATCCGCAGGCCTCCGCCGAAGAGGCCGGGCTGCGCTACGTCAATGACACGATGCCCGGGGTTCGCCGCCGCAGGGTCGGCCGTGCCTTCAGCTACGTCGGCCCCGACGGCGAGCGCATCACCGATCCCGCGCGCATCGCCTGGTTCAAGCGTCTCGCGATCCCGCCGGCCTGGACCGACGTCTGGATCTCGCCGATCAAACGCGGGCACCTGCAGGCGACCGGCCGCGATGCCCGCGGCCGCAAGCAGTACCGCTACCACCCGCGCTGGCGCGAAGTGCGCGACCAGGCGAAGTACGGGCGGCTGATCGAGTTCGCCCGCACGCTGCCGAAGATCCGGCACCGAGCCGATCGCGACCTGCGCCGCCGCGGCCTGCCGCGCGAGAAGATCCTGGCCCTCGTCGTCCGGCTCCTCGAGGAGACGTTGATCCGGGTCGGCAACGAGGAGTACGCCCGGGACAACGGCAGCTTCGGCCTCTCCACGCTGCGCGACCGCCACGTGAAGGGCAACGGCTCCGACGTGCGCTTCAGCTTCAAGGGCAAGTCCGGCAAGGAGCACGAGGTGCGGGTTCGTGACCGGCGCCTCGCACGCCTGGTGAGGCAGGTCCAGGAGCTTCCCGGGCAGGAGCTGTTCCAGTACGTCGACAGGGACGGGAACCGGCAGGGCGTGACCTCCGACGACGTGAACGGCTACCTGCGCGAGATCAGCGGCGACGACTTCACGGCCAAGGACTTCCGGACCTGGGCCGGGACGGTGGCCGCCTCGATGGCCCTCCAGGACTTCCTCGAGATCGACGATGACGCCGGCCGCAAGAAGGCGATCGTGAACGCCATCGAGAAGGTGGCCGGCCAGCTCGGGAATACGCCGGCCGTCTGCCGCGCCTGCTACGTCCATCCGGACGTGATCGAGTCCTACCTCGATGGCACGCTCATCGAGGCCCTGTCGGCGCGGGCTCGTGGCGCCGGGCGCGGCGCCCATGCCCTTCGTCCCGAGGAGGCGGCGGTGCTCGGCCTGCTCCAGGCCCGCCTGGCGCGGGAGCGGCGGACGCGTCGGAGAGCCGCGGCCTAGCGGCCCGTCACGCGGCGTCCACGACCCGGGCGAGCGCTGACTGGTAGGCCTCGTTCTCCGGCTTCAGCAGCACCGCCATGCGCAGATGACGCCGCGCGGCCGTGACGTCGTGCAGCCGAGCGCGAGCCAGCCCGAGGCCGAAGTGCGCGTAGTGCGCGACCGGGTCGGCATCGACGATGGCCGAGAAGCGATCGGCGGCCAGCTCGAAGGACCCCTGGTTGAAGTAGGCCTGGCCGAGCGCCTCGAGGATGGAAGCCTTGCCCGGCTCGAGCGCGAGCGCCCGCTCGAGGAGCACGGCAGAGGCACCGAAGTGCCGCTCCTCGAGCATTCGCGACCCGCGCTGGAAGAGCTCGTAGGCGGACTCCCGATCGTCGTCGGGAGGGCGGGAGGGCTGCATCGGTCCAGCCTAGCGCCGGAGGTCGATCCGCTCCAATCGGGGATTTTCCGAACGCCCTGGGATGCGGCCGCGCTTGGCGACCGGGCGGCCGTCGATCTCCTTGAGGTCGCCGGTGAAGTCGATCGGGCTCGCCTTGCTGATGTAGCTGCCGACCGCGAAGGAATCGACCGGGGCCCCGGAGTCCTTGAAGACGCCGATGCGATCGACGTCGATCCCGCCGGAGACGACGATCTTCACATTCGGGTGCCCCGCCAGGTCGAGCCGCGCCCGGACCTCCTTCACCAGCTCCGGCGTCACCCGCCCGCGCTCGGACGGCGTGTCAAGCCGGACGCCCCACAGCCGGTCGCCGAGCGCCTCGGCGACGCGCAGGGCCTCCTCGGCCTCGTCCTTGAAGGTGTCGACCAGGATGATGCGCGGGACCTCCGGGTCGATGTGGCGGTCGAACGCCTCGGCGGCACGCACCGTGTCACCGAAGATGAGGACGAGGGCGTGGGGCATGGTGCCCGTCGGGGCCAGGCCGGCGAGGCGGGCGCCGGCCGGGGTGGAGGCGCCGATGCAGCCGCCGACGACCGAGGCGTAGTCCATCTGATCGGCCACGCTGGGATGGACGTGCCGCGCCCCGAAGCCGATGACCGGGACCGGTGCGGCCGCATCGACGATGCGCCGCGCCGCCGAGGCCCACCCGGATCCCGATGCCAGGATGCCCAGGATCGCGGTCTCGTACAGGCCGAAGGCCGAGTAGCGCGCGGCGATGCGCATCACGACCTCCTTGGAGACGAACCGATCCCCATCATGGAGCGATTCGACGACGGGCGCGGCCGCTCCGTTCACCTCCGAGAAGATCTCGCGCAGGTAGGCGATCGCCTCCTCCGCGCCGCACAGCACCCCTTCGCCGCGCGAGAAGATCTCCATGGTGACCATCGGATCGAGGCGCTCGGCGGCCAGGATCGTGCGTGCCCGGTCGAAGTACACGTCCGCGGTCTCGCCCGACAGCACGTCGGCGGCCGGCAGAAAATGCGGCTCGGGCCGCTCGTGCGTCATGGCGCAGCAGTGTACGACGCGCGCCGGCGGAAGAGGAGCACGGCCAGGACGGCCAGGATGAGGACCACGAGCGCGGCGCTGACCAGGCGAACCATGCCGCCCGCCTCGGCCGAGCTCAGGATCCGTTGTGCCTCGGTGATGGCCTCGACCGAGCCGCGGAGGTCTCCATCGGCGAATCGGCCATTCGCGAGCGTCATCTGCTGTGCCGGATCCGGCCCGCCGATGAGCCCGACCCTCTCGAGGAAGCTGCGCGAGCCGTTCACCTCCGCCGCTGTGGCGGCGTAGGCATCCACCACCGATTGCTGAGCGTCGAGCTCGGCGACCGCTTCCGCGCCACCACCGAAGGACCGATACGCCTGGTGCAGCCGGTCAGGCGCCGACAGCCCGGCCGCCTCCATCTCCCGGAGCAGGTCGTCGCGACTCTCGAGCCAGCCGACCGCGTCGGCCATCTGCCCCGCCGCGTCGTCGAACCGCCAATCGGTCATCGCGGCGCGCACCGGGTCGGGCGCTCCCCAGCCGTCCGAACCGGCGACCAGGTCGTCGAACGCGGCTCGTGCCTCGGCCCGTGCCGGAATCAGCGCCGCGTCCTCCTCCCCGAAGACACGGGCGGCGAACTGCTCGGCCAGGTCGGCATCGCTGACCGCCTCGAGCTGGTCGAGCAGCCCTCGGCTCGTCAGCGGGGCGCTCGGGGCGACTCCGTCGGCCGGCGGCTCCGCCTCGATGTCAGTCCCCGCGTAGGGGCCGATCGAGCTCGCCACGCGCACGAGGACGCTCCGCAACGCGTCGGGGCCGGCGGCCTCGCTCAGCTCGGCCACGAATGCCCACGACGCCGCGTGCGCGTAGCTCTCGGCCGCCGGCTCCTCGCCCGTCGACCACGCGTCCAGCGGGAAGGCCGCATCGGCGCGCTCAGTCGTCTCGGCCGCGGGGTCATAGGGCGGCTCGACGTCGAGCTCACCGGCAACGCGCGCAGCGACTTCGCTCGCCATGCCCTCGCGGATCCAGTGCGACGCGATGAGGTCCGGCGAGAGCCAGACGTGGGCCACCTGGTGGAGCGCGGTGAACGGGGGCTGATCGAAGGCGACCAGGATCTCGGTCCCCGCCGTGGCCGTCTCGGCGAAGCCCGAGGCATCGCTTGCCACGGACTCGATGAGGACGAGGCCGCCCACGCGAGGATACGGCAGGCCGATCTCCTCCTCCAGGAGCGGCAACGCTCGCTCGACCACGTCCAGCGTCCGCTCACCCCACGCCTCGTCGTCGGCGAAGGCACGAACCTCCAGGTCGGCCGTTCCGCCGCCGAGCGGCACGTTCGCGTCGAAGGACGTGTACTCGACCGGCCGCGTCGCCGTCACCAGGGCCAGCCAGCGCCCCGGGTCGTCGATGGCGCCACTCACCAGCCGGCCGCCGGACTCCGAGAGGGGGTCGCCATCGACGCGCACCTCGTAGCCGTCCGGGATCCGAACGATCACCTCGCTCGAGGTTCCGAAGCCCCAGGCCGGAAAGACGATCACCGAGGGCCGGATGCGCAGTCGCGGATCGTCGCCGTCGTCGAGGGTGTACCGAAGCTCGAGGTCGACGCTCTCCTCGAAGCGCAGGTCATCCGACAGCGCGACCGTGGCGACGTTCACGTCGTTCTCGACCTCCACGGTGACGTCGAGCTCCCCGTCCCCGTCGGAGGCGGTCACCGAGGTGGCATCGTCGTGGATGGCGAGCTTCACCTCCGAGAAGACGCTGAACCGGCCCTCCGGGTCGGGGGTGGTGTTCGTGAAGGTCATCTCGACCCGGACGCCGATCTCGCCGGCGTTCGGCCGCACGTCGTAGCGCGCGGCCGTCTCGAGTACATAGGGGTCGGCGGCGGCGACCGGCCCGGCAGGACCGCCCGGGACGGCTGTGGCCGCGAGCACGAGGGCGAGGAGCGACCCGATGGCGCCGAGGCGGCGCATCAGGACCTGCCCACCAGGCGGGCGAGCAGCCCGCGGCGCCGCACCCTCGGACGCGGCGGCTCCCACTCGGGCATGGCGGACGTGACCTCCGCCCGGTACGCGTCGAGCAGCGCGCGATTTCGCGGCCGGCGATCGCTCCAGTCCGGTAGGAGGCCCCGATCCGCGACCGCGCTGGCGGTCTCCTCGAGCAGCCGATCGGCGACGATGGCCAGCCGCGCGATCCCGCGGCCCAGCTCGTCACGGTCCAGCGCGGCGGCCGGAAGCTCGGTCATCAGCATCGGTCGGTCGTCATCGGTCATCGCGAACTTCACGAAGGGGTAGTCGAAGTTGGCACGCAGCATTCGGGCATAGGTCCGCTTGGGAATCTCCATCGCCTCGAGCCCATAGTATGCCCACAGCGAGCAGCCGACCCCGCTCACCCACGCGACGGTGATGCGCAGGTCGAAACGCCGATCGCCGTCGACCACGACGTCACGGCTGAACGCGGGATCGTCCGCCCTCCCGGCCGAGGCGACCACCTCGAGCTCCAGGGCGTCCAGCCAGCCGTCGATCGCGGCTCCCGCGCTCACCGGGCGCCGGCGCCCGCGACGACCGTCTCGCCCGATCGGATGCGGCGACGTGCCTTGAAGTCGCGCTCGGTCGTGCCGGGATCGATCCGGCAGTTCCGCCCGATCTCGATCCCGCGGGGGACGCGCGCCTTCTTGCCGACCAGCGTGATCCCGGCATAGAGGCGCTCCGGCTCGGCTCGGTTGGGTCGCAGATCGTCCCCCACGCCGACGCGCGCGCCGGCGCCGATATGGCACTCCTTGTCCAGGATCGCCCGGTCCAGCACGGCACCGGTCTCAATGACGGCGTCGAACATCACGATCGAGTCGCGGACGACCGCCCCCGCCGCCACGCGGACGCCGGGCGAGAGGACGCTGTGCTCGACCGTGCCGTCGATGACGCAGCCGTGGCTGATCATCGAGCGCGACACGGACCCGTCTGGACCGATGCGCGCCGGCGGCCGCTCCTCGCTCCGGGTGTAGATCAGCCAGCCGAGGTCGTTGAGCTCGATTCCGGGGTCGTCGCGCAGCAGGTCGAGGCTCGTCTGCCAGTAGCTTTCGACGGTCCCCACGTCCTGCCAGTACCCGCCGAACTCGTACCCGTACACGCGGCGGCCGTCCTCGACCATCGCGGGCAGGATGTCGCGCCCGAAGTCGACCCGCTCGGTGCTGAGCAGGTCGCGCAGGAGCGGCCAGCTGAAGACGTAGACGCCCATGCTCACCAGGTTCGACGGGGGCGATGCCGGCTTCTCGATGAAGGCGGTCACTCGACCATCGCGCGCCACGTCGAGGATGCCGAACCGATGCGCCTCCTCGATGGGCACGGTCCGCACCGCGCAGGTCACGTCCGCGTCCTTTGTGCGGTGCATGTCGAGGAACGGCCGATAGTCCATCTTGTAGACATGGTCGCCGGCCAGGACCAGCACCAGCTCGGGGTCGCGATCGGCGATGAAATCGAGGTTCTGGAAGACGGCATCGGCGGTGCCTCGATACCAGTCACGCGCCCGCCCGCGACCGATGAAGGGCTGGAGCAGCGCCACGCCTCCTCGGCTGCGGTCGAGGTCCCACGGCCTCCCGACGCCGATGTGGTCGATGAGCGAGCGCGGGGCGTACTGGGTGAGGATCCCGACATCGGTCAGCCCGGAGTTCACCGCATTGCTCAGCGCGAAGTCGATGATCCGGTACTTCCCGCCGAACGGGACGCCCGGCTTGGCCCGCTCCTGGGACAGGATGCTGAGGCGTTCGCCCTCTCCCCCGGCGAGGATGAGTGTCAGGACCGAGCTGGACACGGGCCCGATTCTAGCCGTCGCCTGGCGGGGTCAGTCGCCGCCGCCGCCGCCACCGCCACCGCCACCGCCTCCCGGCGGGCCGCCGCCGTTACCGGGCGGCGTCGGTGCCGGCGTGGCCGGCGGAGGCGTTGCGGCCGGAGGCGGCGGC
>DASVEH010000086.1:0-6173 GCA_036380655.1 Candidatus Limnocylindria bacterium
TCGACCGGGCGCTGGGCAAGGCCGCCGGGCTCACCGCCGTCCCCGTGATGACCGACAGTCACCCCGCCGCCGATCGCCTGCGCTGGAAGGCCGCAGTGATCGCGACCGAGCGGCGACCCGACCTGGATCTGCCTTGGCAGCACCGAGCCCTGCTGGCCATTCGGCTCGGCCAGCTCGATGACGCGGCGCGGTGCCACCAGACCCTGATGGCCCGTCACCCGGACAGGGCCGTGCACCATCACAACGCCGGTGTGGTCGCGGAGCGGAAGGGACACTGGGCCGACGCCATGGCGGCCTACGAGCGCGCACGGCAGCTCGAGCCCGGCTCTCCGTTCCGCTACCGGACGATAGGGAACGCCCTGCGGGCCCAGGGCGAGCTGGCCCCATCGCTCGATGCGCTCGACCGCTCGATCGAGCTCGGGCCGACACCCGAGGCGCTCGCCTCGCGGGCCTTGACCCATCTTCTCCTGGGCGACGACGCCACCGCCCAGCTCGACGTCGACGCCGGGTTCGCCCTCGAGCCGACGAGCGCGGCCCGGGCCGAGCTGCACAGGGTGCGCGCCACGATCCTGCGCGCCCAGGAGGCCTTCTCGGACGAGAGAGCCGCACTCGAGGAGGCGGTCGCCGCCGCCCCCGGCGAAGCCAAGAACCACGTGCGTCTGGCGCAGTCGTGGCTGAGAGAGGGGTCGGGTGAGGATTCCGTGGAGGCCGCCGATCGTGCTCTGGCTCTCGACCCCTCGCTGTTGGACGCCTACGCCATCCGAGCGGCGGCTCTGACGGGGTTGGGGCGCGGCGGCGAAGCGACGGCGACGGTCGATGAGGCTCACCTGGTGATCGGAGACGCGGTCCCGCAGACCTACCGCCTCGGCGCCCTGCTGCATGGTCACCGCCTGCCCGAGCTGGCGCTGGTCTCCTACCGACGGGTGCTCGACCTCGATCCGCGCCACGTCGGCGCCTACACGCGCGTCGCCCAGGCAGAGCTCTCCGCCGGGCGGCCCGACGCCAGCGAGGCGGCGCTGCGCCAGGCTCTCGTCCTCCGGCCCGACGATCCGAACGTCATCGCCAACCTCGCCCGCTTCCTCCTCGACGAGAACCGCCACGAGGAAGCGGAGGCGGCCCTCCTCACGCTCGTGGCGCTCACCCCGGACGACCGCGACGCCCGGCGGATGCTGGCCAAGGCCTACGTGGGACTCGACCGCCACGCCGATGCCGTCGCGTGTCTCGATGCCCTACTGGCGGACGATCCGGACAACGTCAACGCCGTCTCGCTGCGCGGCTGGGCCCACTCGGCGATGGGCCGCGTCGCGGAGGGCATCCGCGACCTCCGTCGTGCCGTCGAGCTGGCTCCGGAGTCAGCGGCGCTCCACAACAACCTCGGTGAGGCCCTCATCCTCACCGGCGACATGGAGGAGGCCAAGCTCTTCCTCGAGGAGGCTCTCCGCCTCGACGACACCATGTACGAGACCCGGATCCTGCTCGCCATCTTGTGCTCGGCGACCGATGCCCCGCGGGCGCAGCGTCTGGCCCGGAAGAGCTTCGAGCTGCCCGGCCACGAGGTGTTGCCGCCCCGACGCGCTGAGCTGCGGGCCCTCGCCGCCGTCCTCGTCGGCGATCGGGTGAGCGCCACGGCCACGATGGCGGCGTGGATGGCAGGTGGTCGCCCCCCGCCGGTGCTCCAGACCGCGCTCTACGACATCTTGCGGGTCAGCGATCCCGAGGGTGCCGACCTCCTCGAAGGAGGGTGGGCGCGATCACCCGGGGAGACGTCGTGATCCGCATCGACGAGGAGATGCTGGCAGAGGTCGGCCTCGGTGACCTACCGACCCCGCACCGCAACGAGCTGCTGACGGCGCTCTACTCCGAGCTCGAGCTGCGCGTCGGGTTCGAGCTGGCCAACGCCATGACCGACGCCCAGCTCAGCGAGTTCGAGGCCTTCATCGACACCGAGGACGAGGCCGGGGCGCTCGCGTGGCTGCAGACGCACTTCCCCGACTACCGCGAGACCGTGCGGCGCCAGTACGACCTCCTCCGCCTGGAGCTGCGCGCCTCCGTCGTCGACATCCGTGCCGTCCACCGGGCGCTCTACGGCGAGAGCGATCACGAGGCCTCGACGGAGCCCTCACCCGAGCTCCCCGGCTGGGCCGACTGACGGTCGGGCCCGAGGCTCGGCATGCCCTTCGGTCAGTCGCGGGTCAGGGCGGCGACGGCCTCGAGACCGGCGAGCTTGTGCGGGTTGCGGACGGCGTAGATGCGGGTGATCGATCCACCTTCGACGGAGATGCTCACCGCCGTGTCGACCTCGCCACCGATGTCGATCCGCGCCCCCAGCGACCCGTTGAGCCACACCGTCGCCATCTCGACGTCCGCCAGACGGGACAGACCCAGCAGGGCGCGCGCCACCCGATCGGCCCCCACCGTCGGACGGCGCGCCGCGAGGGCGACACCGCCCCCGTCGGCCACCACGACGACGTCGGGGGAGAGGACGTCGAGGAGGCCCTGCAGGTCGCCGTGGCGGACGGCGGCGAGGAACCTCTCGACGACCACCTCCTGCTCGGTCGTCGTGACCGAGGTGCGGGGGCGCCGGGCGGCCACGTGCTCACGCGCCCGGTGGGCGATCTGCCGGACGGCGGCCGGGGACTTGTCGACCGCCTCGGCGATCTCGTCGTAGGAGGTCTCGAACACCTCCCGGAGGACGAAGACGGCACGCTCGGCCGGGCCGAGCGTCTCCAGCACGGTGAGCATCGCCATCGACACGCTCTCGGCCAGCTCGACGTCGGCGGCCACGTCGGGGCTCGTCAGCAGTGGCTCGGGTAGCCACTCGCCGACGTAGTCCTCGCGCCGCCGGGCCACCGACCGGAGCCGGTTCAGCGCCTGGCGGGTGACGATGCGGACGAGGTAGGCGCGGGGCTCGCGCACCTCGTCGTGGTCGACCCCGGCCCACCGCAGCCACGTCTCCTGGACGACGTCCTCGGCGTCGGCCGCCGAGCCGAGCATCTCGTAGGCGACGGTGAACAGCAGGCTGCGGTGGCGAGCGAACACGCCAGCGGGGTCGGGCTCAGCGTCGCTCATGCCGTGGTGGCGTACCCCGCCGACGGCTCGGCCAGCGGGATGGCGCAGACCTCGGAGAACCCCTCGGACTCGATCCCCAGAGCGATGTTGGACCGGGCCGCCATGTTGGCGAAGCCGATCCACGCCGTGAGCTCGATCAGCGCCGCGGGCCCGAGCTGGTCGAGGAGCCGGGCCGACAGATCGTCGCCCACCCGGGGTGGCGTGTCGCTCATGGCCTCGGCGTACTCCATCACGTCGCGCTCGAGCGAGGTGAAGACCGACGACTCGCGCCACCGGGGCACCTCGCTGGCCCGGGCGACGTCCAGCCCCTCGTTGTGGGCCTGGAAGTAGCCGAAGTCGAGGCAGGCCGAGCACCCGACGTAGGCGACCGCCGCCATGTGGGCGAAGGACTTCAGGTCGGCGTCGACCCGGTCCCACCTCTGCGCCTTGCGCCCGGCCATCGACATGTCCATGAGCACCCGCCGGTTGTTCCACATCACCCCGACCGAGTCGGGCACCTCACCGAGCATCTTCTTGCTGAACCACTTCACCAGGTACCCGTAGGGCCCGGTGATCTCCGTCGGGGGGATGCGTGGCGTCCTGGACATGTCGTCCTCCTCGTGTCGTCGCCCTCACACCCCCAAGACACCGCCCACTCCACCCCTGTGACACCGGGGAGCTGAGCCTTGCGACGCTCCGGTCCCCTCGAGGTCGAGGGTTGACCTGGTCCCGTGGGAGAACGCCGTGTGCTGATCGAAGCCAAGCGGGCCGAGATCCGCGAGGTGGTGTTGCGGCACCACGGCCGCACGGTGGCGGTCTTCGGCTCGGTGGCGCGGGGGGATGAGTCGCCGACGAGCGACATCGACCTTCTCGTCGAGTTCGAGCCCGGCAGCTCCTTGTTCGACCTGCTCCACATCAGCGAGGAGCTCGAAGCGCTGCTGGGTGTCCCGGTCGATGTCGTGTCCGCCGGTGGCCGCAAGGACCGCGACGAGCACATCCGTCGCGAGGCGATCACGCTTTGAGTCGATCCGACGAGGAGCGCGCTGCACGTCCGAGCCGCCGAGCGCCTGCTCGAGATCGTCGGTGAGGCGAGCAACGCCCTGTCGGAGGACTTCCGAGAAGCCCATCCGGAGGTCGCCTGGCGCGACATCACGGCGCTGAGGATCCTCCTCGCCCACCACTATCACCGCATCGATCCCGACCAGGTCTGGCAGATCGCGATGGAACCCGTGCCGGCTCTCGCTCATCACTTGCCTACCTGACTGCACACAACGACAACGAACCACGTTCTGGGGACGGTTTCGCACCCCGTCAGTGGCCCTTCAGCGCCTCCGCCACCGCCTCGACGTAGGCACGATCCGAACCCGCGAATGAGAGTGCCACGTCGTAACGGAGCCGAGCATCTGCTGACTCGCTCATCGAAGCGACTCCCTCACCCTGCGGCTCTCAGGCGGCACCGGATCGGCTCGCTGGCCGTGCTGGACCTGTCGTGAGGCCGCCTGCTCGGCGGAACTCGAAGGGTTCCGGAGTGGAGGTGATGGGAATCGAACCCACGGCCTCCTCGATGCGACCGACTACACATGGCACTGGGGGACCCGCTGACCAGGGGCATTGTCGTCCCCTACGCATGCCCGTGCCTTACAGAAGCACCCAGCCACCCAAGTGACCGAGCCAGATCACCCCTCAACGTCAACCGTCGGGCGCCGCACCCCGCTCCGCCAGCATCCCAGGAGGGCTCCGCTCTCCTGCCCGCAACTGCCCGCCAAGTTGGTCAAACCTACGAAGCGTCCACAAGATGACGGGTGGCCCACTTGAAGATCAATTGCGGCACCGGAGGGTAGCGACGGCGAAGCTGATCGTACGACATCTGGATCCCATGCTCGCAGAAGTGGCCTGTCGCGTTCGGCGCACCTTCGATGTCGGAGCGGTGAGCCTGAAACTCACCGATGATCGCGCCTCGACTCAGCACATCCTCCAACAACAGCAGCAACCCGGGGAAAGCCAAGGGCAGGCCCTGTGTAAGGAAGGTCGACAGTCGATCATCCTCCCGCAGCCAGATCGCGACCAACACCAACAGCAGCAACGCTGCGTACCCGATCAGCACGCGCCTCATCACTTCCTGTGAGCGCATTACGAAGTCGATACCCCGCAACTTGTGCTCAAGAAATGAGAGACCATCACGGTTCTTGTCCTTGAACTCATGCTCCTCGCCTGCCAAGTTCGCATCGCGGTCTCCGGCCAACTTGAGGATCTCATTGTCAGCCACCCATGGTGTTCGCCAGACGTGCTTCAGATCGGCAACCTCGGCACGCCGCATACGGTCTTCCGAAGCCTGCATCCAAGAGCCCTTTACCATCATGTTGGAGACATGATGACGGAGCAGCGTCAACGCCACGGTGAAGACTGCCACAGCAACCACCACCTCGGTGGCGAGCCAATGATAGGTGACCGCGACAAGCGGCACGAGTGTCAGCAGTAGGTAGAGGAACAACACCCAGAGATACGTGCGCTTTGCCCGGATGTATACCTGATTCGCGGCCAGCCGGAAATCTCGAGCGGTTGGGTTCGCCATAGTCGGAGCCTAGTCGCCGTCGAAGTCACGCTTGACCTTCACCTTGAATCGTCGATCTTCCAGCATTCTCAACGTCGCCTGGTTCTCCTCAAACTCAGACAACGTCCGCCGAATCAGCCGCGGCTGCTCGCCGGCGTTGGCGGCTGCCAGAGCCAGTACACGTCGGGTATGCGGATCTGCTGACGACTTGGCTGCCCATCGGAGCGCGTCTCGGGCGCTGTCTCCATCCCATGCTGCGAGCCGCTGGGCCGCCAGTGCGTCGAGTGGGAGCTGGTCGCCCGCAACGGCAAGCTGGCCGAGAAAGAAGTCCTGCACGCGTCGGAGTCGGCGCTTGCGCTTCTTCGACGCTACCTCTGATGGGAACATCGTCCCCAGTTGCGCCAGCGACCACCTCATCTCACCCCACGGCGAGGCGCTGTGATCGACATACCAGTCGGGCAGCTCCCTCCACATCCCGGAGTCGCGAAATAGCCGGCCAAGGTTGTCGGCGGCATGAGGCATGCGTGCTGCAGCCTCCACAAATCCTGGCACGGAATTGAAATGCTTGTGGTCT
>DASVEH010000087.1:0-9147 GCA_036380655.1 Candidatus Limnocylindria bacterium
CCGAGCTCACGCGATCGATCCGCGAGCTCCAGCCCGACGGGGTGACGATCAGCATCGGCGGCGAGATCGGCGAGGTCGGCAAGACGAACTCGACCGAGGAGGAGCTGCGTGCGTATCTCGACGGCTACCTGACCGCCCTCGGTTCGGGCCACACCGAGCCGATCAGCAAGGTCAGCATCCAGACCGGCACGAGCCACGGTGGTATCCCGATGGCGGACGGCAGCATCGCCGAGGTGAGCATCGACTTCGACGCCATCGACCGCCTGTCGGCCGTCGCACGCGCCGAGTACGGTCTGGCCGGATGCGTCCAGCATGGCGCCTCGACGTTGCCGGACGAGGCCTTCAACCAGTTTCCGGAGCATGGCGCCGCGGAGATCCACCTCGCCACGGGCTTCCAGAACATCCTCTACGACGAGGGCGGCCTGCCCGATGCGCTGCGCGCCGAGATGATGGACTGGTGCCGGACCAACTGCGCGGGCGAGCGCAAGGAGGGCGAGACGGAGGAGCAGTTCCTCTACAAGACGCGCAAGAAGGCGATTGGTCCGTTCAAGCGCCAGCTCTGGACGCTGCCGGCCGAGGCCTCTGAGCAGATCGCGGCCAACCTGCGCGCGAAGCTGGGCCTGCTGTTCGACGAGCTCAGGATCGCGGGCACCAGGCAGCACGTCGAGCGCTTCATCAGCCCGGTGGCCGTGCCGCGTCCGCTGCCGGCCGTGCTGGGTGGTCGCGGCGGGGTGGCCGTTACCGCGGGCGCATCGGTCTTCGAGGACGACGGCTCCGGAGAGTGACCCGGCCCTAGCGGAGGCCGATCAGCTTCTGAAGCACCGGCTGGTCCGCCAGGCCGATGAGGCGGCGGGCGGCCTGCGGTGGCAGCCTGGCGAGCGCATCGAGGGCCCGCCCGAGGTCCTCCGTCCCGAGCTCGCCCACGAGCGCCCAGAGGCGATCGACCGTCTCGGGCTCCAACGCGTCGAGCGTCGCGAAGACCCCCTCGATGGCGCGCGCGTCGCCCCGGACGAAGAGCTCGACGCCGCGATCGAAGCGCTGCACGAAGTCGAGGAGGGCCGCCAGGCGATCGCCGAGACGGCTCAGCTCCTCGTCGCCGCTGTCGCGGGCTGCCGCGACGCGGGCCTGCTCGGCGCACTGGCGGATGACCGGCATGACGGGATCGGTCTCGCGTTGCTTGCGCGCGGCAGCGACGCGGCGGAACCACTCCCAGTGGTCGCCGACCACGTTCCAGGCGGCCGCGGCCGGGCCGCGCTGGCCCGATCGGCGCGGGGCATCGGCCGGCTCGATGAGACCCCACTCCTCGCACTGCGCGAGCGCCAGGCTGGCGGCGCGGTGGCTCATGCCGAGGGCGCGGCGGACCTCCGGCTCGGAGAGAGGACCGTCGGACACGAGGAAGTAGCCCTGCACGGCGGCGGTCGACGGCGCCACCCCCCAGGCCGCGCCGATGGCTCCCCAGGCGGCGGAGAAGGAACGGCGCAGATCCTCGGCGGCCGACGTGGTCGGCGGAAACGTGCTACTCACGCAAGCATGTTAGCGCCCGCGCCGATGGCGGACACGACAGAGCCCCGGCGTGAACCGGGGCTCTGTCGCGAAGGAGCGGTTCGCTCTAGTGGGCGCAGCCGCCGGCCCTGGCGGGCGACCCATCGGTGTTGAACGACGATCCGCAGGCACAGCTGCTGACGGCGTTCGGGTTGTTGATCGCGAAGCCGGAGCCCATGAGCGAGTCGACGTAGTCGATCTCAGCGCCGGCCACGTGCTGCTGGCTGAACTGGTCAATGACGACCGGCACGCCGGCATGGTCCTCGACCGTGTCGCCGTCGTTGACCTTGTCGTCGAAGGCGAGGCCGTAGCTGAAGCCCGAGCAGCCACCGCTCTTCACGAAGAGGCGCAGGCGCGCATCGGCCTTGCCCTCGCGGGAGCGGAGCTCGAGCACCTTCTTCGCGGCCGCCTCGGTGACCGAAACGAGCAGCTCACCGGCCGGTGCGCCGCCGATCATCGAGATTGGCTCGCGAGGAGTCTCGGACATCGTCATTTCGTATCGGTCTCCTGATTGGCGCCGGATCGGCGCGTCGGGTTCGGATTTCGCTTTGGAAAGTATACCAAGCGTGCGCCGATGCCTCGCAAGGGGACTTCAGGGTAGTCGCCGCTGCCGCGTCTGCTGTGGCGCTGTCAGCGTGCCGGCGTGCGATCGTGCACTCGTGCGGTCGTGCCGCACGGGGCCACCCAGCGGCATTGACGGTGCCGCGGGCCGGATGGATCCAGCTTCCGGCTTCGGCCGCCTACCATCGGTACACTAGGTGTCCCGAGCCTGACATGGCACCCGCACGAAGGACGCGACTGTGAGACTTGCGAGCCGCATGGAGCGGATCGGGACCGAGACGGCGTTCGAGGCCGCCGCCCGCGCCCGCGCCCTGGAGGCGACCGGGCGCGAGGTGATCCACCTCGAGATCGGCGAGCCCGACTTCGACACGCCGCGCCACGTCTCGGAGGCGGCTGCGCGTGCGCTTCTCGACGAGGCCGCGACCCATTACACGGCGGCCACTGGCATCGCGCCGCTGCGCGAGGCGATCGTGGCGGATGTCAGGCGCTGGAAGGGGATCGACACCACGCCGGAGCAGGTGGTCGTCACCCCCGGCGCCAAGCCGATCATGTTCTACGCGATGCTCGCCCTCGTCGACGACGGCGACGAGGTGATCTACCCCAACCCCGGCTTCCCGATCTACGAGTCGATGGCTCGCTACGTCGGCGGTGTCCCGGTGGCGGCACCCCTGCGCGAGGCGAACGACTTCCGCATGGACGTCGAGGAGGTTGCCGGCCTCATCACGCCGCGCACGAAGCTGCTCGTCATCAACACCCCCCACAACCCGACCGGCTCGGTCCTGACCGAGGAGGATATCCAGCGCCTCGCCGAGCTTGCGGTCCAGCACGACCTGGTGGTCCTTGCCGACGAGATCTACGGCCGACTCCAGTACGAGGGGCAGCCGCTCAGCATCGCTACCCTGCCAGGCATGGCGGAGCGGACCATCACCCTCGACGGGTTCAGCAAGACCTTCGCGATGACCGGCTGGCGGATGGGCTACGGCGTCCTCCCCGAGTGGCTGGTGCCGGCCTTCGGCCGCCTCGTCATCAACAGCGTGTCGTGCACGAACGCCTTCGCCCAGTACGGGGCCATCGAGGCGCTGACCGGGCCGCAGGACGAGGCCGATGCGTACCGGGCCGAGTTCATCGCCCGTCGCTCACTCATGGTCGACGGGCTCAATGCCATCCCCGGCATGAGCTGCCGCATGCCGCACGGCGCCTTCTACGCCTTCCCGAACGTGTCGAGCTTCGGCCGCACGTCCGCGGAAATCGCCGATCACCTGCTCTACGACGCGGGCGTCTGCGGCCTGGCCGGCACGGCCTTCGGCGCGCACGGCGAGGGATTCCTGCGATTCAGCTACGCGAACTCGCGGGAGAACCTGTCGCTTGCCCTGGAGCGGGTGGCCGAGTCGCTGGCGAAGCTCGAGCGCACCGGTGAGCTGGTCGGGGCCGCGTCATGACGAGGCCGAGGGTCTTCGTGACCCGCGTCCTGCCGGACGCCGGCCTCGACCGGGTCCGCGAGGCGTGCGAGGTCGACCTCTGGGAGGACGAGCTGCCCCCGCCGCGCGAGGAGCTCCTCCGTCGCGTTGCCGCAAAGGACGGCCTCCTCTCGCTTCTCACCGACCGGGTAGATGACGAGCTCCTCGACGCCGCCGGCCCGCAGCTGAAGGTGGTCAGCAACTTCGCGGTCGGCTTCGACAACATCGATGTCCCGGCGCTCACGAAGCGACGCATCCCGGGCGGCAACACGCCCGGCGTGCTGACCGAGACGACGGCGGACCTCGCCTTCGCGCTCCTCATGGCCGCCGCGCGCCGCATCCCGGAATCCGTCGACTACGTCCGCGAGGGCCGATGGAAGACCTGGGGACCGATGCTGCTCATGGGCGTCGACATCCACGGCGCCACGCTCGGGATCGTCGGCTTCGGGCGCATCGGTCGCGAGATGGCGAGGCGTGGGCGCGGATTCGGGATGGAGATCCTCTATCACGACGTCCATCCGGCCAGCGCGGAGGACGAGGCCGACTTCGGCGCCCGCCGCGTCGAGATGGACGAGCTGCTCGCCGCGTCCGACTTCATCAGCCTCCACGTCAACCTGACCGACGAGACCCATCACCTCATCGACGCCGAGGCGCTCCGCGCCATGAAGCCGACCGCGGTCCTCGTCAACACCTCGCGCGGACCCGTCGTCGACCCGGTGGCGCTGGAGGCGGCGCTGCGCGCGAACGAGATCTTCGCGGCGGGCCTCGACGTCACCGAGCCGGAGCCGCTGCCGGCCGATCACCCCCTGGTCGGGCTGTCCAACTGCGTCGTGGTGCCGCACATCGCGTCCGCGTCGCGGGTGACCCGCGACCGAATGGCCGAGATGGCCGCGGCCAACCTCCTTGCCGGACTGCGCGGAGAGCGGCTGCCGAACCCCATCAATCCGGAGGTCTACGAGTAGGTGCCCGAGACCCGCTTCCGCCTCCCGGACCTCTCGCAGCCGCATCGCTACGAGCATCGCAGGCCGCGACGCCCGCCCCACCTGCCCAGGCGCCTCACGCCACCGCCGAGCCGCGACGAGCCACCGGACCTCACGCTCTTCCTCTACGCGGGGATCGTCATCGCCGTGATCCTTGCCATCGTGGCGATCCCGTACGTCGTCGGCTACCTGTTCGAGGTCGCCTTCTAGCCCGGGGCTCCGGCGGCCAGGTGCGGCACCGACCAGAGGGCGATGGCGAAGGCGATCACCGTCGCCAGCGGCGGCACGAGGGCAACCGGATCGATGCCCGAGCAGCCGGTCATGTTCGGGCTCAGCCACGCGCCGCACCCGAGCGACGCCAGGGCCACCACGCCGGCCACCACCAGGCCGAGCAGCGCCGCCGAGGGCAGCAGCTCGTCCGCCAGCGGATGACGCCGGGCGATCCCCAGCGCCAGCGTGGCGAGAGCGACGGAGCCGGCGATGGCGGCAGCCGTCCCGCCTCCCGCGGTGCCGCCCGCCAGGATCTCCACGGCGCTGCCGGAGAGGACGAGCGCGGCCGCGAGTCCGAGCGCAACGGCGGTCGCCGTCCGCGCCCACGGCCGCCCGACCGTCGAGCGTGGCGCCGCCGCCTCGGGGATCGGCCCGGCCGCCGGTGCCTCGACACCCGGCTGGAGCTCATGCTCGGCCCGGTTCCGCTCCGCCTCGGAGCCGAATCCGAGGACGACGCGGATTCCCGGGCCGATCAGCCGCAGCCCATGACGGACGGCCGCGCTGGTCGCCACTACGCCCGGCTCCACCTGCAGCTGGTCGCGCACGGGCTCGAGCGGCAGCACGAAGCTGCCCTCCACCGCCAGCAGCGCGAGGCGCGGCCGATCATCGGTGGCGTCGCTGAGCGGGTTGCGCAGGTGCCAGGCACGCCTCGCCAGCTCGCGGCCGGGAAGCCAGCCGAGGCGCGCGGGCGTCCCGCTCAGATGCTCGGCACCGGATGGGCCCGGCAGCGTCCCATTGACGTCGACCGAGATGAGCTCCTCCACCACCGGCCGTGGGGCGTCGATCGCGCGGCGGCCGCGGGACCGGCGAAAGACGGGGTACCGGATCGCCGCGCTCACGGCGAGCACGGCGGCGACACCCCCGAGCAGGAACGCGCCGAGGTAGCCGACCTCCTGCATGGCCGGGCGGATGCCGTCGGCAAGGACGAGGTCATCGGGATGGCGGAGGCCGTCCAGGGCGGCCCGCATCTCCTCGGTGGCGAGCACGATCTCCAGGCGCGTCGGGTCAGTGGCCACCACGCCTTCCAGCGTGACAGGCAGCGCATCGGGGGGATGCGGGCTGTCGATCCAGGCCGTCAGCTCGGGGTCGGCGGCGTCGACGAAGCGATAGCGCCACACCGCGCCATACGGGCAGGCGTCGTCGGCGTCGCAGGCGACTTCGGTGCCGTCGGTGAATGCGCCGCGCACCGTGAGGCGGTCGCCGTCGCCGAGGTCCGCCAGCGACCCGGTGGCCGGCCGGGAGCCCGCGTCCGACCGCTCGACGAGATGCGGAAGTCCCTCGACGTCCCCATCGACGATGGCCACCACGGACCGGGTGCGAATGGCGTCGCCACCCCTCGCCGATCGCACGACGAGCGCGCGGTCGCCCCCATCGGCCTCCCTCAGGACATAGAACCAGCGGGTGACTCCGTCGCCGGTGGTGAGGGCGAAGATCGTCTGCCGGCGGCCGAACTCCGTGATGCTGATCTGCTCGCCGCCGCCCTCCACGACGTGATCGTGCGGATCGTCCGAGATGCGGAGGAAGTGCGTCTGCCGATCCGCGGCGTAGAGGCTGTTGTCCAAGTGCGGGCCGGAGATGAGGCCTGACACCGAGACCCAGGCGCTCGTCGCGTTCTCGACGAGCTCGCCGACCGTGGTCGCCACCGGGCGCGGGCGGGCCTCGATCGCTCGCGTCGTCTCCTGCGCCGAGCCCCACGCCGCGAGCCCCAGCAGCACCGCGACGAGAAGGGCTCCCGGCACGCGGAACGGGAGGAAGCCGAGGAGGCTCCCGACCAGCCGATCCACGGCGCTGGCCGCGGAGCCAACCAGGGCGAGGAGGCGCAGGGCCACGATCATTGGCAAGAGGGGCGTGCGGGATGCGCAAGAGATACCCCGCGATCCCGCCGGAGGTTCAGCCGGCCGCCCCGCTCAGGCCTGGGCCGTCCAGACCAGGATCACGCCATCCTCCACCTTGACGCGCGGGCGAACGAGGTCGGGAAGCTCGATCGGATACGCGCGCGCATCGCCGCGGTACGGGTTCTCGCGCCACGTCCGCCGCCCGTTGGCGAGCCTCCCCGCCAGGTCGAAGCTGGCGCCATGGCAGGGGCAGCGCAGGTCCTGCCACTCCGGCCGGTAGTGGAGCGTGCAGCCCATGTGGGTGCACACCGATGAGAGGGCGCGCACCTCGCCCGCGTCGTTCACGACGAAGCCGTCGAAGGCGGCCGTCGAGAAGCGTGTGGCCGTGCCCGGCGGCAGGTCATCGAGACGCCCGACCTCGACCCAGTAGCCGTCGCCGGCCACCAGGTCGTCCGGGCCGCCGAGGGTCGGTGCCTCTCGCGGCGTCCGCGGGGTGATCGCCACGCCCACCAGGCCCGCCGCCAGGCCGGCCGCGGCGCCGATGCCACCCTGCAGCAGCTGCCGCCGCGACAGCCGCCACGGCCGGCTGCCGGCCGGCTCGGCGGACCGGTCGCGGACCGGCGGAGGGACTCGCACGGCGGCCATCCCCGCGTCCGCGGCTCGCATCCGAAGGCGCAGCTGCTCGATGAAGGCGGGATCAGGATCGGCGCTTTCGGGTCCGACGGCGCCGGCCAGCTCGGCCGCCAGTCGCGCCATCTCGGCCTCGTCGCCGCTCTCGACGTCATCGGGTGATGGCCGGCCGCCGGCCAGCAGCGCGTCGAGGTAGCGCTCGAACCGCTCGGCACTCGGGTCGCGCTCGTCAGCCATCGGTCGTCTCGCTCATCAGTGCGGCCTTTCGGAGGGCGCGGTACTGGAGCACCTTGGCATTGCCGCTCGTGATGCCCATGGCCTGCGCCGTCTCGGCCACCGACATCCGCTGCAGGAAGCGAAGCTCGAGCACCCGCCGGTATCGGTCCGGCAGGGTGCGCAGCAGCGCCTGGACGCGGATCGTCGCCCCGTCGTCCGGCACCGATGCGCGCTGGGCCGCGTCGTCCGCCGGCTCCCATCCGGGCGCCACGTGGTCGACGCCGACCACGGGAAGCCGATAGAAGGCGCGCCAGTAGTCGGCGATGGCGTTCTGTGCGACGCGATAAAGCCACGCCGCGATCTGGCCGGGCGCCCGGTCCGTGTCCAGCTGCTCGACCGCCCGCACGAAGACCTGCGCCGTCAGATCCTCGGCATCCGGGCGGTTACCGACCCGCGCATACACGAACCGATAGATGCCCACGACGTGGGCCGCGTAGACCTGCTCGAAACGACCGGGGCCGGTGGACATGTCACCGATGCCCTACGCGGCCGGTTACGTCCGCGGTCGAAGCGGGGCGAGCAGAGCCGCAATCTCCTCGAGGAAGCGCGCATCGGTCTCGTCGAAGGCGTCGAGGTCGGAGCCGTCGATGTCGATCTCGCCGATGACGCCGCCGCCGTCGAAGATCGGCACCACGATCTCGCTCCGGGTGCTCGCGAAGCAGGCGAGGTAGCGAGGATCCGCGTCCACGTCCGGCACGATCTCCGTCCGGCCCGACGCCGCGGCGGCGCCGCAGACGCCGCTGCCGATCGGGATGCGGGTGTGCTCGGTCGCCTCCGGGCCGGTCCACGGGCCGAGGACGAGGTCGCTGCCGTCGACCCAGTAGATGCCCACCCAGTCATACGGCGGAAATCGGTCGTGCAGGAGGTCGACCACGCGCTGGGCTGCCGCCTCCGGACCGGCCGCCTCCGCGATCGCCGCGCGCACAAGGTTCAGCGCATCGCCGTGAGCGGCGGGGCGCTCCTCGGCCACTGGATGGCTCACTGCCGCGCCGCCCACCGCTCCGCCCAGCGGTCGATGCCATCCATGGCGCCCTGCAGGTCGCGTCCCTTCGGCGTCAGCGAGTACTCGACCCACGGCGGTACGGCGCTGATCGCGCGCCGCTCGATCATGCCCTCGTCCTCGAGCAGCTTGAGGCGCTGCGAGAGCGTCGCCGAGTTGGCCCCTCCGAGCGCGTCCTGGAGCTCGCAGAAGCGCTGCGTCCGTTCGCCGAGGGCGCGCAGGATGCGCAGGACCCACTTCTGCCCGAGCACGTTGAGCGCGGCCGTGGCGGCACACTCCGCCCGCTGTGCTTCGGCGCGGCGCAGTGCCCGCGACCGGGTCGCGGCTGGGGGCGATTGGGAGAGTCCGGCGTCCATCAGGACGCGAACCCTAGCACCGCCCCCAGCAGACGATCAACCGGGCGCGCTCACTCGACGACGATCGTCATGTTCATCGACGGGTGGAAGAGGCAGGTGATCTCGTACGTCCCCGCCTCGTCGAACGTGAAGCTGGTGGACCCGTTCTGGGTGAGCTCCTCGTCGATGATCGGGTCGTCCGCCGCCACGCCGTCCGTCCCCTCCGTCACCGTGTGCGCCGCGGCATCGGCGTTCACGAAG
>DASVEH010000088.1:0-6176 GCA_036380655.1 Candidatus Limnocylindria bacterium
GCGCTCCGCCGGTGGAAGACCGCGCGGCCGAGCGTCAGGATCGGTCCATCAAGCGACCTGCACGGACGGAGACCCGGACCGATGACGATGACGAATGCCCTCGCCACGCCGGCGGGACGGACCCCGACCCTGCGGGTGATCGAGGGCGGGCGGACCGCCCCCAGCGGCGCGTGGTGGGAACGGCGTGCCCTGCTGCGCCGCACCGTGGGCGGCTGCCCGGATCACTGGTGGAAGCCGACCGCGCGACGAACCGCGGCGTGTGCCTGCGACCGGTTCTGACGACGAGGCTGGCGGAGGGGGTGGGATTCGAACCCACGGTGGGTTGCCCCACGTCGGTTTTCAAGACCGATGCATTCGTCCACTCTGCCACCCCTCCGGCCGCCCGATTCTCGCACGGATCGGGCTGATCGGCCGTCCTTTCCGCCTGGCAGGCCCATCGGCGGATACCCTATCCACCGTGATGGTTTGGAGGCAAGGAAGCATCCGATCAGCACTGATCGCCGCATGAGAGAGGCATCGACCGTCGCGGTCGTCGTCGCGATCGGAGCAGCCGTCGCCTGGGTCTGGATCCGGCTGGGTCTCTACGGCTTCGGGCTGCCGGTCGGGCTGGTGGCCCTGACGCCTCTCCTCGCCCTCGGCGTCGTCTATTGGCGCGCGGGGCGGGTTGCGCACCTGGGGGTCCTGCTCATCGCCTTCGCCGGTACGTGGCTCGTCTTCGAGACGTGGACATGGCTGAATGCAGCATCGGATCCGGCCGTTTCCATCCCGGGCTGGACGCCGATTCCACTCGCGACCTCTGTTGGTCTCTTGCTCATCGGCGCCGCGGTCACGGTCGCGGGAAGTCGAACGCCCGACTAGGGGCCGATCTGTTCGCGGCCGGCGAAGTACGGACGCAGCACGTCGGGAATGACGACGCCGCCATCCGGCCGCTGATGCGTCTCGAGGAGGGCCGCCACCGTGCGCGGCAGCGCGAGGCCGGACCCGTTGAGGGTGTGGAGGAGCTCGGGCTTGCCGCCCTTCTCCGGCCGGTGGCGGATCGCCATGCGGCGCGCCTGGTAGTCGCGGAAGTTGCTGACGCTGCTGACCTCGAGCCAGCGCTCGACGCCGGGGGCCCAGACCTCGAGGTCGTACTTCTTGGCCTGCACGAAGCCCATCTCGCGCGTGCTCATCAGAAGGACGCGATAGGCCAGCCCGAGGCGGCGCAGGAGCCCCTCCGCGCGCTCGGTCATCAGCTCGAGCTCCCCTTCCGAATCCTCGGGGCGCACGAAGCTGACCATCTCGACCTTGTCGAACTGGTGGACACGCAGGATGCCGCGGGTGTCGCGTCCGGCCGCACCGGCCTCCCGGCGAAAGGAGGGTGAGTAGGCCGCGTACCGAATCGGCAGCTGATCGGCCTCGAGGATCTCGTCGCGGTGGAGGTTGGTGACGGGCACCTCGGCGGTGGGGATGAGGTAGAGGTCGTCGCGGGTGGCGACGTACATCTGGTCCTCCTTGTCCGGGATCTGCCCCGTGCCGCGCGCCGAGTCGGCATTGACGAGAACCGGCGGCCAGACCTCGGTCATCCCGTTCTCCAGGGTGTGGACGTCGAGGAACCAGCTGATGAGGGCGCGTTGCAGGTTCGACCCGGCTCCGAGATACACAGGCCAGCCCGAGCCGGTGATCTTTGCCCCGCGCGCGTTGTCGATCAGGCCGAGCTCCTCGGCCAGCTCCCAGTGCGGACGGCGACCCTCGCGCGGCAGCGGGTCGCCCCACGTTCGGACGACGACGTTCGCCTCCTCGCCACCGACCGGCACGTCGGGGTCCGCCGGGTTCGGGATGCGAAGCATGGCGTCGTCCAGGTCGGCCTGGACGCCTGCCAGCTCGGCATCGACCGCGGTGATGCGCTCGGCCACCCGGTTCGATGCGGCCTTGAGGTCCGCCACCTCGGCCCCGTTCGGATCCGCGCCGGCGCGGACCGCCTCGCCGATGCGCCTGCTGGCGTCGTTGCGTTCCGCCTTGAGGGCGTCGCCCTCGGCCAGCAGGTCACGGCGACGCGTGTCGAGCTCGAGGGCCCGGTCGACGAGAGCAGGATCCTCGCCTTTGTCGGCGGCCGCGCGGCGCAGCAGGTCCGGCTCGTCGCGGACTCGCTGGAGGCCGACGCTCACGCCGGGACCACGGGCGCCGCCGCCTCGCGCACGCGGCCGACGACGAACTCGCGCTCGAGCGCCGCGAGCAGCCAGCCGGCGCGCGGCCCCGAGGGTCGCCCGAGGAAGGCGAGGTAGAGCGCCGCGAACGCGCGGCCGGCGGGCAGGCCCTGCTCGGCGGCGGTGGCGAAGATGGCGGCCTGTGCCGTCTCGCCGTCCCACTCCCCCGCCTCCAGGGCCGGAGCGAGCGCGGCGAGATACGTTCGCTGCGCATCATCGAGATCGCCCACCGCCGGCGGGAGCCCGTCACGCCGCACGGCCAGCCGGGCGCGCTCCGGCGCGTACGCGTCGAGCCAGGCGCGAGCCGCGGCGCGGCGCTGCTCGACCAGTGCAAGCTCCCGCTCGGTCAGTGGCGCACCCTTCTCGGCGGTGACCCGCTCGGCGACGTCGATGCCGGGGATCTGCTCGAGCAGCGCCAGGTGGCTGAAGGCCGGGCGGTAGACGGACGCCTCGGCGGTCACGTCGGCATCGGGCTCGACGAGGCTGTAGGTGAAGACGCGCACGTGATCGGCCGGCAGCTCGCCGCGCACGTCGCGGCCCGCGGTGGCGGCGGCCAGGCGGTCGGACTCATCGAACAGGCGCGGGATGGCATCGGTCCCATCCGGGTCGAACTCGATGGCCGTGTTCGGCTTTGGACGCAGGAAGAGGAGGCGCAGCTGCTCGGGCGGGATGACGTCGGCGATGCGGGTCGCCGAGGCGCCGAGGCCCTTCGAGGTCGACATCTTCTTGCCGCCGATGTTCAGGAACTCGTACGGGACGTTCAGCGGAGGCTCGTTGCCGAAGACCTCGCGCGCGATGGCATCGGATCGGTCGCGCGAGCCGCCCTTGGTCGACAGGTCCTTGCCCGCGGGCTCGATCGTGACGCCGAAGAGGTCCCACTTGGCCGGCCAGTCGACGTTGTAGGGCAGCTTGGCGCGGCCACCGAAGGGCGAGACCTCGCCGCGGTGGCCGCAACCCGTCGCCCACTCGCGCAGGTCGGGGCGGCATTCGTAGGAGACGCGCTCGCCGTCCCAGCCGGTGACGATGGTGGTCCCGATGCGCCCGCAGTTCTCGCAGACGACCATCAGCGGATGCCAGTCGTCGGGATGATTGACGTTGGCGACGCGCCGGTAGATATCACGGATCGTCGAGGCCGCGTCGAGCGCGGTGCGGATGTATCGGTCCATGGCGCCCGAGCCGTAGACCTCGCTCATCCAGTAGTAGGTATCGGGGCGGATGCCGAGCCCGTCGAACGTGTCGATGAAGACGCCGGCGAAGTGGCGCGCGTACGAGTCGTGGCAGTCGCCGGCGGGGTCCGGCACGCGCGACAGGGGCACGCCCATCGACCGCTCGATGGCGTCCGGGGTCAGGAGCGCCTGGGCGTCCATGGGGTCGAGGTCATCGACGCCGTAGCGCAGCTCGACGGGCACGCCGGCGTTGCGCAGCGCGCGGGCGATCGTGTCGACCACCACCGGGCCGCGCAGGCTGCCGACGTGGACCGTGCCGGAGGGAGTCTTCGAGTCGTTGACGACCTGCGGGCCGACTGACGACGCGGCGAGCTCGTCAGCCCAGAACACTGGAGGCTCCTAGCCGATACGGACGAGCGTGTACTCGATCGGCCCGGCGGGCGCCTGGACTACGATCTTTTCGCCCTTCTTGCGCCCCATCAGCGCAGTGCCGACCGGCGACTCGTTGCTGATCCGGCCGTCGCGCGGGGCGGCCTCGGCGGAGCCCACGATGGTGAAGGTCTCCTCGCCGTCGGCGCCCTTGATCACGACCTTGGAGCCGATGCCGACGCTGTCGCCGTTGCCCTTCTCGATGACCGCCGCGTTGCGCAGCTGCAGCTCGAGCGTGGCGATGCGGCCCTCCAGGAACGACTGCTCCTGCTTGGCGTCCTCGTACTCCGCGTTCTCGGAGAGATCGCCGTCGAGCTTGGCCTCGTGGATTCGCGCGGCGACGCGCGGCCGATCGACGGTGACGAGCTCGTGCAGCTCTGCCTTGAGCTTCTCGAGCCCCTCGGCGGTGAGGTAGACAGGCTTGGTGTTCATGCTGAAGCCCCCTCGTCCTCCTGCGGATCCTCTTCCGAGACTCGCCTCCTCGTGCGGGGTTCGACGAGGCGAGGATTCCGCTGCTCCGATAACAAAAAACGCTCCAGGCCCCGCCCCTGTCCGATGACTCGGTGGCGGCGTCTCCTGAAGCTGGCCGTACCCGATGGGCCAGGCGCCCCCGGCGGTGCCGGTGGCCGCCCGATTGTAGGGCGGCCCCTACGTGAAGTCAAAGGTCGGCTGGTGCAGGGGGCCTCGGCGATCCATCGCTCGAATCTCGCCCGGATGGCCGCGGCGGCGACACCCGTTCGATATATCAGCGGCCGACCACCACCAGCAGCACGATCACGGCGGCGAAGCCGATGCGGTAGAGGCTGAAGACCGTCACCGAGCGACGGCGAAGCCAGGCGAGCAGGAACCCGATCGCCACGAGGCCGGACAGCGCGGCGACCGCGAAGCCCACGCCGATGGCCAGCCACTCCGTCCCGGTGTGCGCCTCCGTGAGGAGGCGGCGCGAGCCGTAGAGGCCGGCGCCGAAGGTGATCGGCGTCGCGAGCAGGAAGCTGAAGCGCGCCGCCGCCTCGCGCGTCATCCCCAGTGCAAGGCCGGCCGTGATCGTGGCGCCCGAGCGGCTGATGCCCGGCAGGAGCGCCAGAGCCTGGCTGAGACCGATCGTCAGCGCAGTCCCCGTCGTCAGGTCGGCCAGCTCTCGCGCGCGCCGGCCGAGCCGATCGGCCAGCCAGAGCGCGATCGCGCCGATGACGAGAAAGCCGGCGATCGCCAGCCGGGCGCCGTCGTTGTCGCCATGGAAGGCATCCTCGATGAACCCCTCCAGCGCGAAGCCGATGATCGCCGCCGGGATGGTCGCCAGGACCAGAAGCCAGGCGATGCGGCGGTCCGGGTCGGCGCCGATGCGTCGCTCGCGCACGCTCGACAGCCAGGCACCGATGTAGCGCACCCAGTCACGCGCGAAGTAGATGAGCAGCGCGACGAGCGTCCCGAGGTGGAGGAAGACGTCGAACGCGAGCGATCCGACCAGGCCATCGGACTCCCAGCCGGCGATCCAGGGCGCGAGCTCCAGGTGGGCCGAAGAGCTGATCGGGATGAACTCGGTCAGTCCCTGGAGGAGCCCGGCGAGCGCGGCCTGGATGACGAGGTCCATGGATGATGTGGGCGCCGCCGGACGGATCCGGCGGCGCCCTCTGCGCTCCTAGCGGATGAAGAGCGGCGCCAGCACCAGCGTGATGGTGGCGAGCAGCTTCACGAGGACGTGGAGCGACGGACCGGCGGTGTCCTTGAACGGATCGCCGACCGTGTCGCCGACGACGGCCGCGGCGTGGGCTTCCGACCCCTTGCCGAGCACGTTGCCATCGTCGTCCTTCAGTTCCCCGGACTCGATGTACTTCTTCGCGTTGTCCCATGCGCCGCCGCCGTTGTTGAGGACGGTGGCGAGCAGGACGCCGGCGATGGTGCCGACCATGAGCATGCCGGCCACGGCCTCGTGGCCGAGGAGCAGGCCGACGATGATCGGCGTCGCGACGGCGACCGTGCCGGGCAGGATCATCTGCCGCAGCGCTGCGCGCGTGGTGATGTCCACGACGCGCGCGTAGTCGGGCCGCTGGGTGTAGTCCATGATGCCGGGCATCTCCCGGAATTGGCGCCGCACCTCGACGATGATCGCCTGGGCGGCCGTGCCGACCGCGCGAATCGCGAGGCTGCTGAAGAAATAGACGAGCATCGCGCCGATGAGCGCCGCGATGAAGACGTTCACGTTTGCGAGGTCGACCGACTCGAGCAGCGTGCCGGCCTCCCGCGTGCCCGCCTCGATCTGGTTGGTCAGGATCAGGTTGACCTTGTCGATGTAGGCGCTGAAGAGGAGGAAGGCGGCGAGCGACGCCGACGCGATGGCGTAGCCCTTGGTGAGCGCCTTCGTCGTGTTGCCGACCGCGTCGAGGCGATCGGTGATCTC
>DASVEH010000089.1:0-2638 GCA_036380655.1 Candidatus Limnocylindria bacterium
GCAACGATCGCCCGGGTCGTCTCCGACAGGAGCACCTGCCCGCCGCGCCCGACCGCGGCGATCCGCGACGCGCGAACGACGTCGAGGCCGGTATAGCCCTCGTCGCCGACCGCCGGCTCCCCGGTGTGCAGCCCGAGCCGCAACCGGACGGCTGCCTCGCCCGGCCAGGCCTCGTGCTCATGGGCGCGCTGCACCTCGACCGCGGCTGCCACCGCGTCGCGGGCGCGAGGAAACGAATAGAAGAAGGCGTCGCCCTGGGTATCGATCTCCGTGCCGTGGTGCGCGCCGAACGTCTCGCGCAGGATGCGCCGATGGGTCGCCAGGACCTCGGCGTAGCGCTCGTCGCCCAGCTGCTTGAGGAGAGCGGTGCTGCCCTCGATGTCGCTGAACACGAAGGTCACCGTCCCGGATGGCAGGTTCGGCATGTGGGAAGGAGGATACTCGCCGCTAGGCCCGGGCCAGCTCCGCGAACTGGCACAGGGCGTTCGCCAGCCTCATCTGCTCCGGGGTCCGGGCTCGCACCCGGAGGAGTGCCGGCTCTGCCACGACCACCGCGATGCAGCGCGCGCGCGAGGTGGCCACGTTGAGCCGGTTGCGCGAGTAGAGGAAGCCCATCCCGCGCGGCGCGTCCTCCGGCGAGCTCGAGGTCATCGAGTAGATGCTCACCGGTGCCTCCTGGCCCTGGAACTTGTCGACGGTTCCGACACGCGCCTGTGGAAGCTCGCGCTGGATGGCGCCGACCTGCGCGTTGTAGGGCGCGACCACCAGCACGTCCTCGTACCGCAGCCGGTGCTCCCCTCCATCCTTGTCGATCCAGGTCGAGCCGCTCTCGACCAGTGCCCGGACGAGCTCCGCGACCAGTCGCGCCTCCTCGGGTGACTCGGACTCGCTGCCCACGTGCTCGACGTGGAGGAGGCGCACGCCTGTCCCGCGCATCGGCGCCGGCCCGAGCAGCGACTGCCGCTCGAGGTTGTCCCGCGACTCGAGCTTGCCCTCGTAGAAGGTCGTCGAGGTGAACTCGGTGACGTCGGGGTGGAGGCGCCAGGTGTGCTCGAGGAAGAGGCCAAGGTCCTCCGGCATCGCATCGTGCTCGCCGAGCAGGTGCGCGAGCGCCGAGCGATCGGCCCCCGGCGGGTGCGAGCCCTGCAGAGGCTGATCGAGCTGCTGGGGATCGCCGAGCAGCACGATCGAGCGCGCGGCGCCCGACATGGCCAGCACGTTCGCGAGCGACATCTGCCCGGCCTCGTCCACGAAGAGGGCGTCCAGCGTGCCCTGGCTGGCCTCCGGCGACCAGAGCCACGCCGTACCGGCGGCGAGGTTGAAGGTGCCGTCTCCGAGGCCCGCCTGCACCTCGCCGTTCTTCTCGGCGGCGATGACGCGCTCGTCGTCCACCGCCGCCACGCCGTCGCTGACCTTCTGCACGGCGCGAACGTCGAGCGTGGGCGGCGCGACCTCGAGCACCTTGAGGAGCAGGTTGGCGATCACCTTGTGACTGTTGGCGGCGATCCCCACCCGTTTCCCGGCCGCCAGGAGGCGCACGATCATGTGGGCGCCGGTGTACGTCTTGCCGGACCCAGGCGGCCCCTGGATAGCGAGCGTCCCCTCGTCGAGGCGCTCGATCGACCGGCATGCCGCCTCGAGCTCCGTTTCTCCTTCCTGCCGGAGGGCCGCGCCGGGAGCCTGTCCGACCGCCGGCGGCCGGCGCAGGAGCAGGTCGCGGCCGGCGCGCCACGGTCCGGGCGCGTCGATTCCGTGCTCGGCCACCCATTCGCCGATGCGCAGCAGGGCGGCCCGCTGCTCCCTGTCGCCGATGATGTTGAGCGGCACCAGCGCCTCCGGGTGCCGCGGCTCGCCTCCCGCCGGCCATGCCAGCTCGACGGTGCCCTCCGCATCGTCGATCTTCAGGACCTCGGCGCGCACCTTCCAGGCGCTCCACTTCGCCTCGGGCTGCTCGCGGTACAGCACCGGGTCATACAGGTCCGAGCGCGGACCGATGTCGTAGTCCTGGGCGGAGAACCGATATCGCCATGCCTGGCGCGCGAACTTCGCCCTCGGGCTCGGCTTCCAGGGCTCGCCGATCGGCCCGATGAGCTCGAGCGGGCCGAGCGCCTGCCGATCGGCGGACAGCTCGGCGAGGTCCATTCCCATCCGGTTGAAGAAGTCCCAGAAGGCGACCTTCGCCTCGCGCCGATGCCAAGGCAGGAGCTGGGCGAGCAGCCAGGCCGCCCGCTGGGCGGGCGTCCGCTCCTGCGGGTCGTCCGGGACGCCGCTCGACAGGCGGTCCGCGACCTCCTGGACGCGCGCATCGGCCTCGCGAAGCTGCTCGGGAGCATCCGGCGAGCGTGGAGCCGGGCGCGGGACCGGCTGACCTGCCTGCTCGGCCAGAGCGTCGCGCTGCGCCTCGAGCCAATCCCGCAGGCGGAGCGTGCTGAGCACGTCGTCTTCGTTGTACGTCTCGATCGATTGCAGGATGCCGGAGGCGGGCCGCTCGCCCTCGCCGAGCTCCAGCCACTCCTCGAACTCCACGATGCTGGAGCCGGCATCGCGCAGGCCCTCGCGGCGGTCGAAGTCGTAGAGGGCCTCGATCTTCTTGATGCTGTAGCTCTCGACGGAGGCGCGCAGCCCCTGTCGCACGGCG
>DASVEH010000090.1:0-2125 GCA_036380655.1 Candidatus Limnocylindria bacterium
AGATCGATGGCGTGATCGACGCCGCCGGCTTCGCCTACGGGGACCAGTTCGGAGCCGCCCGAACGGGGCGCGCGGCGGACGCCGCCGAGCGATGGCGTCGGGACGGCAAGGCGGTCATCCTGCTGCCGCAGGCGTTCGGCCCGTTCAGCACCGAGCCGATTCGCACTGCCGCCCGCCGGCTGATCGGGGCCGCGGATCTCGTCTTCGCGCGCGACCGAGTCTCGCTGGCCGCGCTGGAGGGCATCGGAGCGATGGCGGAGCACGTGTCCCGCGCACCCGACTTCACCATCTCCGTCCCGGCACTCCCGTCCTCGGCGGCGGGAGCCGATGCCCATGGCTACCTCGTTCCCAACGCCAAGATGCTGCGACACCTCGAATCCGACGCGAGAGACACCTATCTGGACTTTCTGGTGGCCTGCGGCAGCGAGATCCGGGAGCGGAACCTGCAGGTACGCATCCTCCTCCACGAGTCGAATGAAGATGCGGGGATCGCGAGCGATCTTGCCCAGCGCCTGGATGGCGCTCCGGTCGTGTCCGAGGAGGACCCGCAACGCCTGAAGGGCCGGATCGCGGCGAGCCGGGTCGTGGTCGGGTCGCGCTTCCACGCCCTCGTCGCAGCGCTCTCCCAGTCGGTGCCGGTGGTGGCCAGCGGGTGGAGCCACAAGTATGCCGAGCTGTTGGCGGACTACGGCTGCCCGGATGCCCTCGTCACCCTTCCCGCGGGACGCGAGGAGGCCCAGGCGGCGATCGCTCGAGCGCTCGACGAGCCGAGCCGCACGGCCTCGATCGAGCGACTCACCCGATCGGCCGCCGAGCAGCGGCGTCAGACCGACGCGATGTGGGCCCGCGTCCGCGAGGTCCTGGCACGGACGGCGCGTGCGCGACGGCGAGGCGGCTTCGGGTGACCCCTCGGGTCAGCGTCGTCATCCCGACCCACGGTCGCCCACCGCTCCTGCTGCGCGCGCTCGAGTCCGTCCGGAGGCAGACCATGAGCGATTGGGAAGCCATCGTCGTCGTCGATGGACCGGATGTCGCGACCGAGCGGGCGCTCGCGGCCATCGACGACGGACGCATTCGGTATCACGTCAACGAGCGTCGGCTCGGCGGCGGCGAAACACGCAACGTGGGCGCGCGGCTGGCAACGGGCCGCTGGGTGGCCCTGCTCGACGATGACGACGAATGGATGCCGCAGAAGCTGGACCGACAGCTCGAGACCGTCGAGGCCCACGAAGCTCCGGCGGTCGGGTTCACCGCGATCATCGTCAGGACCCCGCACGGTGACTACCGCTGGCCGCGAAGGGCTCCGCGGCCGAACGAGCATGTCAGCGATTACCTGTTCGCGCGCAGGGGCCTGTTCGCGGGCGAAGGCGCCATGCACACGTCGTCGTTGATGGTCGAACGGTCGCTGTTTGCGGCGATCGAGTTCGACCCGGCGCTGCGCCGCTTTCAGGACACCGATTGGGTGCTCCGCCTGGTGGCGGCGGGGGGCCGTCTCGCCTACACGCCTGAAGTGCTCTCGGTTCGGTACATGGAGGAGGGCCGGCGCGGGATTCGGTCCGACCACGGCGCCGCCTGGACGGTCACCTACGACTGGATCACCCAACGACGCCACCTCGTGACGCCGCGCGCCTATGCCGCCTTCCTCCTCATCCGCGGCGGAGAGACCACCGCGGCGGCTCGGGACATGGGGGCGGCGCGCCGTTTCGTTCGTGAGTCGTTTCGGGCGGGCAAGCCCGGGCTCGTCCCACTGGCGATCTTCGCCGGCAAGTGGCTGGTGGGCCCGGGTGCGCGGCGGTGGCTGCGCTCGCGCCTGCGCCGGTTCGTCGGCCGGGGTGGGACCCGAGCGTGAGCTGAGGTCGCGCTCGACGCTCAGAACGGAAAGACGATCGGAAGCAGCACCAGCTGCATGATCAGGCATGCGAGGGTGAGGGGCGCGCCCACCCTCAGGAAGTCGGTGAACCGGTAGCCACCCAGGGCATAGACCATCATGTTCGTCTGGTAGCCGATCGGCGACAGGAACGAGAGGCTGGCCGAGAAGGTGACGGCCATCACGAACGGCCGCGGGTCGCTCCCGGTCGCCGTGGCGGTCGCGAGGCTGATCGGGAACATCAGCGCGGCGGCGGCG
>DASVEH010000091.1:0-3864 GCA_036380655.1 Candidatus Limnocylindria bacterium
GGACCGACCAGCGGCGGCATCCGCTACGTCCCGAACCTCGACCTCCACGAGGTCAGGGCGCTCGCCATGCTCAACACCTGGAAGGCCGCGCTCGTGAAGATCCCGTTCGGCGGTGCCGCGGGCGGGGTGCGGGTCAATCCCCGGCGACTGTCCGACAACGAACGCCAGGGCCTGACACGCCGGTACACGACCGAGATCGGCATCATGCTCGGCCCTGACAGCGACATCCCATCGCCGGATGTGAACACCGGCTCGCAGACCATGGCCTGGATCATGGACACGCTCTCGATGCATCGGGGGCACACCGTCGCCGCGTCGGTGATCGGCAAGCCGCAGGCCATCGGCGGGACGCGCGGCCGGCGCAGTGCGACGGCCCGCGGCGCGCTGCGCTGCATCGCGGCCGCCGCGCGGGCGGGCGAACGAGACCTGGCCGGCGCGCGCGTCGTGGTCCAGGGATTCGGGCGCGTCGGCATGACCCTGGCGGAAGAGCTGGACCGCGCCGAGGCAACCATCATCGGCCTCGCCGACGACCGCGATGCGGTCGCGAATCCGGCGGGCATCGACGTCGCGGCGGCGGTGCGCTGGATGCGCGAGCAGGACACGATTCGCGAGCTGCCCGGAGCCGAAGCGACGACCAAGGCCGACCTGTTCGCGACCGATTGCGATGTCATCGCGCTCGCGGGGCTGCAGGGCGAGATCACCGAAGGCAACGCGAGTGCGGTGCGCGCCCCCCTCATCGCGGAGGTTGCCAACGGCGGGACGACCCCCGGCGCCGATTCGGTCCTGGCCGATCGCGGCATCACGGTCATCCCGGACATCATCTGCAGCGCCGGCGGCACCGTGCTGAGCTACTTCGAGTGGGTGCAGGACATGCAGGCGTTCTTCTGGAGCGAGGCCGAGATCACCGAGCAGCTCGACCGCATCGTCGACGAGGCGATGACAGAGGTGCAGGCGGTCACGACGTCCGAGAAGGTCGATCTGCGTGGCGCGGCGATGATGGTGGCCGTGGCCCGGGTCGCCGATGCCACCACGCTGCGCGGACTCTACCCCTAGCCACACTGCATCTTGGCGGTGCAGATCCGAGCCGGCGTCAGCGTTTTGGCCCGGATCATGCGACGATGGGGGCGGGCCGCTCCGCCATCGCGCCGTGATTTCGTGGAGCCAGGCCTCTTTCGCTTCGGAGCATCTTCTTGACGACGCCGACCTTCACCGCCCCCCGCGACCTTCTGGCCGAGCTCGAGCCGGCGGCCGAGCGCCTGCTCAACCGCCACCTCGGCATGGCCAAGGAATGGTTCCCGCACGACTACATCCCCTACTCGGTCGGCCGCGACTTCGACAAGGAGCCCTGGACGCCGGACCAGCCTCGCATCAGCGGCGTGGCCCAGATCGCGTTCGAGGTCAACCTCCTGACGGAGGACAACCTGCCGAGCTACCACCGTGAGATCCACCGCATGTTCGGTCGCGGCGACGGGGCCTGGATCAACTGGGTGAACCGATGGACCGCCGAAGAGGGACGCCACGGCATCGTGCTGCGCGACTACCTCGTGGTGACCCGCAACATCGACCCGGTCGCGCTCGAGCGAGGGCGCATGAACCAGCTCCAGACGGCCTACAACCACGACGACGGCGGCAACGTCCTGCGCGGCCTCGCCTACGTCGCCTTCCAGGAGCTTGCGACGAGGATCAGCCACCGCAATACCGGCCGCTACTCGACCGACCCGGTCGCGGACAGGATCATGAACCGCATCGCGGCCGACGAGAACCTGCACATGGTCTTCTACCGGGACATGCTCTCCGAGGCCATGAAGGTCGATCCCTCCGCCGCGGTCCACGCCATCGCCGACGAGATCATGGACTTCCAGATGCCGGGCGCCGGGATGGTCAACTTCACGCGCAAGGCGGCGATGATGGCGAAGGCCGGCATCTACGACCTGCGGGTGCACCACGACGAGGTGATCTGGCCGCTGCTCAAGCACTGGGCCGTCTTCGAGCTCGAGAATTTGGACCCGTCTGCCGAGGCACGCCGCGAGGAGCTGCGCCGGTTCATGACCGACCTCGACGCACAGGCCTCTCGGTTCGAAGCGAAGCGGGCCACCATCCTGGAGCGCGACGCCACCCGAGTCGGTTGAGGGATCGCGCCCTGCGCCAGTCGACACCGGCACCGGCACCGGCGACGCCTAGCGGCTGCGCGTGGTCCCCTTGCCGCCGGTCAGGCGCCGCACGAGACGGACGAGCAGCCAGCCGATGACGAAGCGTCGGATCAGGGCGAACATGCCCCGTGCGCATGCAACCCGCATGCCGCGCGAGGTTGCGGCGGCATCGATCCTGCCCCCAAACTGCGGCAATGACTGATCGCAGCCGATGGCAGGAGCACCAGGACCGATGGGCGCGCGAGCGCCTCGACCCGGCGCTCGAGAAGGGACCGGAGCGGCGTCCGCGCTTCATCACCCAGTCCGGCGTCGAGATCGAGCGGCTCTACACGCCGTCCGACCTCGCCGATCCGGCCAACGATCCCGACGCCGGTCGGCCGCGCTATCGGTTCAGCCCGTCCGACGGCAAGAGCGACGGATGGAACGAGATCGATGACCTCGGCCTGCCGGGAGAGCCGCCGTTCACCCGCGGCATCCACCCGACGGGGCACCGCGGCCGCCTCTGGACGATGCGCATGTTCGCCGGCTTCGGGACTGCAGAGGATACGAACGCCCGCTTCAAGAAGCTGATCAAGGAGGGCGGGACCGGCCTTTCGATCGCCTACGACATGCCGACTCTCTACGGGTACGATCACGACGAGCCGATGGCCGAGGGCGAGTTCGGCACCTGCGGCGTCGCCGTCAGCAGCCTGGCGGACATGGAGATCCTGCTCGACGGCCTGCCGGTCGGCGAGATCAGCACCTCGATGACGATCAACTCCCCCGCGGCGATGATCTGGGCGATGTACATCGTCGCCGCCGAGAAGATGGGCGTGCCGCGCGCCCAGCTGGCCGGGACGCTCCAGAACGACATCCTCAAGGAGTTCATCGCCCAGAAGGAGTACATCTTCCCGCCGGCACCGTCGCTGAAGCTGGTGACCGACACCGTCGAGTGGGGCACGCGCGAGCTGCCCCGCTGGAACACGATCAGCATCAGCGGCTACCACATCCGCGAGGCCGGCTCCACCGCAGTCCAGGAGCTGGCCTTCACCATCGCCGACGGCATCGCCTACGTCGAGGACGCCCTCGCGCGCGGCCTGCGCTTCGACGACTTCGCGCCGCGCCTCTCCTTCTTCTTCAACAGCCACAACGACTTCTTCGAGGAGATCGCCAAGTTCCGGGCCGCCCGCCGCATCTGGTACAAGCTGTGCCGCGAGCGCTTCGGCGCCGAGAACGAGCGCTCGACCTGGATGCGCTTCCACACCCAGACCGCCGGCGTGTCGCTCACCGCGCAGCAGCCGCTGAACAACCTGACCCGCGTGGCCATCCAGGCGCTGGCCGGCATCCTGGGAGGCACCCAGAGCCTCCACACCGATGCGTACGACGAGGCGTGGGCGGTTCCCAGCGAGGACGCCGCCATGCTCGCACTGCGCCAGCAGCAGATCCTGGCCGAGGAGGCCGGCGTGGCGAACACTGTCGACCCGCTCGGCGGCTCCTATTTCGTGGAGACGCTCACGAACCGAACCGAGCAGGCCGCATGGGCCTACATCCGCCGTATCGATGAGATGGGCGGCATGGTCAAGGCCCTGGAGGCCGGCTACCCGCAGGCCGAGATCGCCGATGCCGCCTACGAGCAGCAGCGCGAGATCGAGCAGCATGAGCGCGAGATCGTGGGCGTCACCAGGTTCGCCGATCCCAGCGAGGAGCTGCGCATCCCGCTCCTCGAGATCAGCAA
>DASVEH010000092.1:0-2301 GCA_036380655.1 Candidatus Limnocylindria bacterium
CAGTCCTAGATCGGGCGGCGCGGTCGGATGACCACGCCAAGCAGAACGACCGGCGAGCACTCGCTCGCCGGTCGTGAGGCCATAGAGCCTGGCGGCGCTCAGTCAGCCGGTCGTGCCGGTCGTCCCTCGTGGCTTGCGCGCGGTACGGAAGCGATTCCAGATGCCCTGCGGCTCGTCGGCTGAAGCCTCTCCGACCGGAGCGGCGGCATCGTCCGATGCTCTCGGCGCGCGACGCCGGGCCGGCTTCGGCTCGCCGTCTCCGGGAGCGGCCTCCTGCTTCGCGCGGGTCGAGCGACGGGGGGCGGGCTTCGGGGCCTCGTCCGCAGAGTCAACAGCCTCGGCCGGGGCCTCGTCCTTCTTGGCACCGACCGAGCGACGGCGCGCCGGCTTCGGGGCCTCCTCCTCGAGCGGCTGGGCGGTGGCCTCCAGGGCGGCGAGCTCCTCGGCGCTCAGCCCGAGCTCGGCGAGGGTGGCCGCATCGGCCTCCTCGAACGTGGGCTCGCGCTCCTCGGTGGCGCCGTCGAGCTGAGCGAGGTCGTCGAACTCCTCCCAGCCGATCTCCTCCGCTCCGGGCTCGCCGGCCGGCGTGGTCTCGTCCTCGCGTCGCGTCCGTCCACGACCGCGACCGCCGCGGCGGCGGCGTCGACGGCGAGCCTCGGGGTCGGCATCGAGCGTGGCGGCGGCGGGCGACGCGGGCTCCTCGAGCGGCTCCGCGGCCGGGGAAGCGGCGAGTGGTGCCGCCGCGGCGGCGGAGCGACGAGTGGTCCCACCTCGCCCGCGACGGGCGCCATCCGATCCGCCTCCCTTGAGCGCGGCCAGCGCGGCGGCGGCCACTGATGGCGAGGCCTCGCGGAAGCCGAACTCGGGCGTGACCTCCTTGGCCGGCATCTCCGGCGCGCTCATGCTGTCGCGGAGGGCGCGGCCCTCCTTCCGGCTGATCGAGGCGATCTTCATGATGTCCATGAACTCATCGGCCACGGCGATCAGGTCGGAGCTGGTGTTCGGCTTGAAGCTGATCACCTCGGCGCGGACGCCCTTGTCCTGGAGCGCCTTGATTGCCGGGGCGAAGTCGCCGTCGCCGGACACGATCACGGCGATGTCCATCCGATCGGCCAAGCGGAACAGGTCGACGACGAGCTCGATGTCGAGGTTCGCCTTCATCCGTCCATCGCCGAACTTGCGGATGTCCTTGATGACCGGCTTGTAGCCGTTCTTGCCCAGGAAGTCGATGAACTTGCGCTGGTTCTCGTTTTCCGGGTCGAGTCCCGTATAGGCATAGGCGCGAATGAGATCACGCCCCTTGGTCGCATGCTTGAGGAGGGCGACGTAATCGACGTCGACGTCCTGGCCTCGAGCCGCGTAGTACATGTTGGCGACGTCAACGAACATCGCCACGTTCTTGCTCACGGTTGAGCTCTTCTCCTGTAGGTGTCTGATATGGCCGATGCGGGTTCGAGTGCTCAGCCGATCATTCGATTGAGCGTTCGACCGCGGCTCGCGAACCCCAGCCGCTTCCAGAGCGGCGGTTCTGCGGATGCCAGCGGTTCGGTGACCTCGACGCGCTTGCAGCCCTTGTTTCTTGCCGATGTGACGAGGTGCTCGACGATTGCGTCGGCAACCCTACGCCGTTCGGCGGCGCCCAGCGTCGCTGTCTGCGCGATTCCCAGCTCGTCGATGGTGCCGACGAAGGGACCCGACCGCACCGATGGCCTGATGGCGAGAACGCCTGCGCCGACCACGCGTCGCTCGATCTCGGCGACGGAGACCGTCGCGGACGGAACGAAGAGCAGGTTGCGCAGGTAGTCCACGCCGTCGTGCCGCTCGTCGTCCTCGGCGTCATCGCGCGCAAGCATGCGGACCATGGCATCGAGATCAGTGAGACGAGCGCTGCGGACGTGTACCTCCACGAAGGCCTCATCGGGAGCGGTTCGCAGACAAGGTTCTGCGGGACGACCCGGTCGAGGATACCACGAACCGCGGCGTGAACCCCTCGAGCTCCGAGGCGGTACCTTTGACGAGGCTGCGCAAACGTATTGCGCCCTTGAGCGAGGCGCCGGTATGATGCCGCGCACTTGACATGCCGGGACCGCGCATGCGCGAACGCTCCCGAGCACACCCATTGGAGGAAGGAATTCGGATGCAGAAGTACATGCGATGGAGCGCTGCGCTCGTCGTGCTGATGCTCGTTCTCGCCGCGTGCCAGGGTGGCACCAGCGGTGAGAGCCCCAGCGAGAGCGACGCCGCCAGCCAGCCCGCCTCTAGCGGCGGCGGCGGAACCGGAACGGCGGCCGATTGCGACAA
>DASVEH010000093.1:0-2346 GCA_036380655.1 Candidatus Limnocylindria bacterium
TTCGTGAAGAGCTCCCGCCGAAGATCGCGATCGTGCGCCTGCTCGAGGAACGGGTTGACCTCCGGGTAGTCGAGGCTGACCCGATACGTCCCATCGCGCTCGCCGGGGGAGAGGCGCTCGACGTAGTCGTCCGGCAGACCGGCCAGCTGCTCGCGGGTGACGTCGATCCCGTCGCGGTACTCGTTCACGTTGCGCTGGAACGCGACCTCGACCTCGACGAGCCGCGTGCGCAGGCGCTCCAGCTCGTCACGGTCGGCCTGTGCCAGCTCGTGGCCGGCGCGGCGGAAGTCACGGAGCCAGTGCTCGAGCAGACGGGCCCGCTCGCCCTCGAGGGTCCGTGCCTCCTCGGTCGCCGCGAAGGCGCGCACCGCTTCGTAGAGGTCGGAGCGGAACACGGTCGCGATCCGCCACTTGTCGAGCCGCTCCTCGGCCTCGGTTCCGGCGTCGCGGACCGCCTCGTCCGTGTGCACCTGGCCCAGGAAGCCGCCGATGCCGTAGGCGCGCACCAGCTCGGCGCCCGCCAGGTCGAGCGGCACCAGCGTGCGGTCGAAGGTGGGGGAGCGGGCGCTTTCGACGGCTCGTGCCACGTGCTCGTCGGCGCGCGCCAGGGCGGCGTCCGTCTCGGATCGAACCGTTGCCGCGCTCACGTCGCGGTAGTCGTGGACCATCGGCGCATCGTAGTCGCGCGAGCGCCGGTCGGCCATGCAGTGGGTGACTGAAAGCCGATGGACTGGCCCTAAACGGCCTCGGCGCGACCGAATGCGGCGCCCTGGGCGAGGAGTCGCGAGGCGCTGATGGCGTCCATCGGCCTGCCAAGCAGGTAGCCCTGCCCGGAGGTGACGCCCATCTCGCGGAGGAGGCGGAGCTGGAGCTCGTCCTCGACCCCCTCGGCCACGGTGGCCAGCTTCAGCGAGCGTCCGAGCTGCACGATCGAGTGGACCAGGGGCGGGACCTCGCCGTCGCGCGCGATCTGCGCGACGAAGCTCTGATCGATCTTGAGGATGTCGAGCGGGAAGCGGGCGAGGTAGCTGAGCGAGGAGTAGCCGGTCCCGAAGTCGTCGAGCGCCAGGCGCACGCCGAGCTGCTTGATCGAGTGCAGCATGCTCTCGTCGTCGTGCATGAGGCCGGTCTCGGTGAGCTCCAGCACGAGCTGTTCGGCGGGCAGGCCGGTGGAGGCGAGCGCGAGCCGCACCCACTCGATCAGGGCGGGCTCTCGCAGCTGGCGCTGAGAGACGTTGACGCTCATGCCGATCGGTCGCCCGGTCGTCGCCGTCCAGGCGACGGCCTGGCGGCACGCCTGCTCGAGGACCCAGTTCCCGATCGGCACGATCATCCCCGTCTCCTCGGCGAGCGGGATGAAGTCGCTCGGCATCACCTCGCCGCGCGTCGGGTGACGCCAGCGCAGGAGCGCCTCGAACCCGACCAGCTCGCCGGTCTTGAGGGTGTAGATCGGCTGGAAGCGGAGGCGCAGCTCCTTGCGCTCGAGGGCCAGATCGAGGTCGGTCCGCATCTCGAGGCGAGCCAGGGCGGCAGCGTGCATGCTCCGCTCGAAGCGCTCGGCGCGGGCCTTGCCTCGCGTCTTGGCCGTGTACATCGCGACGTCCGCGTTGCGCAGCAGGTCGTCGGCACTGCGGATCTCGGGTCCGGAGAAGGCGATCCCGATCGACCCGCTCAGGGGGACCTGGATGCCGCCCAGCGCGAATGGCGAGCGAAGGGTGTCGAGGATGCGGCGGCTGATGGTGGAGGCCACCGCCTCGTCGGCGCCCTCGAGGAGGATGGCGAACTCGTCACCACCGATGCGCGAGACGGTGTCCTCGGGCCGGACGCAGCCGCGAAGACGCTCGGCCGCCGCGACGATGGCCTGGTCGCCGGCGCCGTGGCCAAGGCTGTCGTTGATGGTCTTGAAGTCGTCGATGTCCATGATCATGACCACGACGTCCTCGTCGGCCGACCGGCGGGCCAGTGCGTGCTGAGTGCGGTCCGCGAGGAGGGCGCGGTTGGCCAGCCCGGTGAGCGGGTCATGGAAGGCGTCGTGGATGAGCTGGCGCTCGAGTGCCTTGCGCTCGGTGATGTCGCGGTAGTTGACGACGATGCCAGCCACGACCGGGTCCTCGACCAGGTTCCACCCCGTCGCCTCGAGGGTTCGCCACGACCCGTCGGCATGCCGGCTGCGCAGCTCGACCGTCTTGGTGGCGCCAGGCACCGACATGATCTCGCCGATCGCGGCCTGCACGAAGCCGATGTCGTCCGGATGCGTCAGCTCGAAGATCGAGTTGCCGATGCGCTCCTCGGGCGCGTAGCCGAGCACCTGCTCCACCGCCGGACTCTGGTAGCGGACCGTCCCAT
>DASVEH010000094.1:0-11059 GCA_036380655.1 Candidatus Limnocylindria bacterium
ACCGCCGACGCGCAACGTCGTCAGGGGGCCGAGCGGAACGTCACGCTCCAGGGCGATGCCGCGCTCCTCCGCAAGGCGGTCGAGCGCAGCCACGCTGCCGGCCTGTGGCGCCACGTCACTCGGCGATCGCGTCACGACGCCTCCGACGGCAGCGACGTGCCCTCGGCAAGCGCGACCAGCTCGTCGGCCAGGGCACGCGCCGCATGCGGCCGCCCGAGACGTCGGGCCGCCTCGCCCATGGCTCGCCGGCGCTCGTCGTCGCGCAGGACCGCGGCCTCGGCCAGCAGCCGGTCGCCGGTCAGCTCCTCGTCGGGCAGTTCGATGGCGGCCCCCTCCTCGGCGAGGAATCGGGCGTTGTAGCGCTGGTGCGCGCCCGCGAACGGGTACGGCACCAGGATCGAGGGGACGCCCGCCGCGGCGAGCTCGGCGCAGGTGGACGACCCGGCACGTCCCAGCACGAGGTCCGCGGCGACGAGCGCATCGGCCATGCGGTCGGTCAGGAACGGTTCGGCCGTGTAGCGCGCCCGCAGCGCATCCGGCAGCGCCTCGCGTGCCGCGCCGGCATCGGCCATGCCGTCCTCTCCGGCCAGGTGCAGCACGTGCCAGTCGTCGAGGAGGCGGGGCAGCGCATCGGCCACTGCGGCGTTCATGCGGGCCACCGCCTGCGACCCGCCGAAGACCAGGAGCAGCCGGTCGTCGGGTCCGAGACCGATCGCGCGGCGCGCCGCCTCGCGGTCGACTCCCTCGAAGGACCGGATCGGGGTGCCCGATACGAAGCTGTTGCCGGGGAAGGCCTCCAGCGTGGGCGGAAAGCTGACGGCAACGCGGGTGGCGAAGCGGCCGATGGCCCGGGTCGCGCGGCCGGGCTGCACGTTGCCCTCCCAGACCAGGGTCGGGATGCCGCGCGCGCGGGCGGCCAGCACGAGGGGCACGGCAAGGTAGCCGCCGGTCGTGAAGAGGGCCGCCGGGCGCAGCCGCCCGAGGAGCCACCACGCCTGGGGCACCGAAGCCGCGAGGCGAACCGGATCCAGGACGGTGTGCACCGAGAGGCCCGACGAGCGCAGCGAGCGGACCATGAGCTGGTGGTACCGGAGCTGGGCGCGCAGCGGATGGCTGGCCACGAGCCTGCGCTCGAAGCCGCGGACGCCGCCGATGAAGTCGAGCTCACCGCCGGGCCGTGCGTCGCGGACTGCCCGCGCGACGGCCAGCGCGGGGTACACGTGCCCGCCGGTCCCGCCGCCCGATACCGAATACCGCATCGCGCAATGATCCTGTCTGGCTGGTCTCGCGGCTGATCGACAGCAATATGCCGACCGCCGCCAGGTTGATGGTCAGCGCCGATCCGCCGGCGCTGATGAACGGGAGCGGGATGCCGGTCACCGGCATGAGGGCGGTGACGACCATCATGTTGATGAGCGCCTGCACCACCAGCCAGGTGGTGATCCCGCAGGCCAGCAGCCCGGAGAACGTGTCGGGCGCGGTGATCGCGATCCGGTATCCCTGGTAGGCGATGACCACGAACAGGGAGACAACCACCAGGGTCCCGACCAGGCCCCATTCCTCGCCGATGATGGCGAAGATGAAGTCGGTGGAAGGCGCCGGAAGGTACAGGTACTTCTGCTTGCTCTCGCCCAGCCCGAGTCCGGTGATCCCGCCCAGCGCCAGGGCGAAGAGCGCCTGGACGGTGTTGTAGCCGGCCCCCAGCGGGTCGCGGAACGGATCGAGGAAGGTCTGCACGCGCTCCATCTGGTAGCTCGTGCCGCTGATCATCAGCCAGGCGCCGCCGAGGACCGCGGAGCCGATGGCGCCGATGTAGAGGAGGTTGGCGCCGGCCATGAAGAAGACGCTGCCGGCGGCGATGACGTACACGCCGGCCGTGCCGAGGTCGGGCTCCATCGCGATGAGCAGGAAGCCGGGCGCGATGAGGAGCGAGAAGGGGACGAGGCCGTTCCACAGAGAGCCCGCCTCCTTCCCTCGCCGGTCGAGCCAGTGCGCGAGGTAGAGCACGACCGCCAGCTTCGCGAACTCGGCGGGCTGCAGCGAGCCGACGCCCGGTACCACGATCCAGCGCCGCGAGCCGTTGATCTCGGAGCCGATGCCCGGGACGAGCACCGCGGCCAGCAGCGCCAGCGTGATGACGAAGATCGGGATCGCCAGGTAGCGCAGGTGCCGGAAGTCGATGCGGCTGGCGACGAGGAGCCCCGTCAGCCCGATGGCCGCCCACACGATCTGCTCGAGCCCCTGGGCCGCCGGATCGGCGCTCCGGAAGTACGAGCGCACGCTCGACGCCGAGTAGACCATCACGATCCCGATGGCGGTCAGCGCCATCACCGCCAGCAGCAGCGCGTAGGCCGGCTCGTGACGCTCGCGCCGGACGCCGCCGCGAGCCGCCGTGCGGCCCTTCGCGGTCATCGTTGCCGCAGCCGTGCTCATCGAACCTCCCCCAGCTCGTCGACGGCGGCGCGGAAGGCGTCGCCACGGGCCGCGTAGTCGGTGAACATGTCGAAGCTGGCGGCGGCGGGTGACAGGAGCACCACCTCGCCCGGCCGAGCGAGGCGCGCGGCGGCGGCGACCGCCTCGGGCATGTCGCTCGCGCGCTCGACCGGCACCCGGTCCGCGATGAGCGCCTCGAGCTCGTCCGCCGTCTCGCCGATGAGGATCGCGGCACGCGCCCGGGCGACGATGGCATCGGCGAGGTCGTCGTACCGAAGACCCTTGCCCGCGCCGCCGGCGATGAGCACGATCGGCGCATCGAACGCCTCGAGGGCCGCGATGGCCGCCACCGGGATGGTGGCCTGCGAGTCGTTGATCCAGCGCACGCCACCGCGCTCGGTGACCGGCTCCAGCCGATGGGGCACGCCCTCGAAGGCGGCGATTGCCTCGCCGATGGCGGCGGGCTCGACACCGGCCAGGAAGGCGCCCAGCGACGCGCAGAGGACGTTGCTCAGCATGTGGCGGCCGGGGAGCGGCACCTCCCGAGCATGGAGCAGCCGCTCCCCCGCCACGCGCACCCATTCCTCGTCGTCGACCCAGGCCTCGACCCGGCCCCGGCGCGGCTCGCGCTGCCCGTACCAGGCCACGCTGGCCGGGGGGAGGCGCTCGCCGAGCGTCCGGCAGCCGTCGTCGTCGTCGTTGAGAACCACGCGACCGCCGGGCGCGGTCAGCTCGGCCAGCCGGGCCTTGACCGCGCGATACGCCTCGGCGGTGCCGTGGCGATCGAGATGGTCCTCGCCGATGTTCGTGTAGAGCGCCACGTCGGCGCCGCGGGTGATCGTCGGCAGCTGCAGCTCGCTCAGCTCGACGATCGCCCAGTCGTCGGCGTCGAGCTCGGTGGCGCGCTCGATGAGGGGAACGCCGATGTTGCCGCCGAGGACGCTCGGCAGACCCCCGCGCTCCAGCATCGCGGCGACCAGCGAGGAGGTCGTCGTCTTGCCCTTCGTGCCGGTGACGCCGAGCACCCGCGCGCGGGTCAGTCGCAGGAAGAGCTCGACCTCGCTGACCAGCTCCGCGCCGCGCTCCTCGGCGGCGCGCAGCCCATCGCGCAGCCAGGCATCGGTCGTCGGGAAGTGCGGCGAGACGGACGGGCTGGCGACGAGCAGATCGGCGTGTCCCAGCACCGCCAGCGCCTCGACCTCCCCGACGCCGAGCGCCAGGCGCACCGGCCTTGCCCCGAGCGCGGCGACGGCCTCGGCGAGCTCGGACGCGGGCCGGCGGTCGTAGGCGACCACGATCGCCCCGGCATCGGCCAGGAAGCGGCAGGCGGCCACGCCGGAACGCGCCAGGCCGAGCACGACCGTGCGGCGGCCGCGGAGGTCCTCCGCGGTTCGGATCGGCGCCCGGGGTGCGGTCATCATCGGTCCACCTAGAGCCCGTTCACGCCGGCCAGGAAGATGCTGACGCCCAGCAGCCCGGCCAGGGCGGCCACGATCCAGAAGCGGAGGGTGATCTTCTCCTCGGCCCAGCCGATCAGCTCGAAGTGGTGATGGAGCGGTGCCATGCGGAAGAGGCGCCGGCCGCGCAGCCGGTAGTTCAGGACCTGCAGGACGACGCTCATGATGATCGCGACGAAGACGACGCCGATGACCGCCAGCAACGGCAGCTGGGTGGTGATGGTGGCCACCACCGCCAGCGTGGCGCCGAGGCTGAGAGCGCCGGAGTCGCCCATGAAGAGCTGGGCCGGGTGCACGTTGAACCAGAGGAAGCCCATGAGCGCGCCGATGACGAGCGCGCAGAAGACCGCGAGGTTCGGCTGGGTCCCGCGCCCCGGCATGTCGTACATCGCGATGAGCAGGTAGGCGACGAAGCTGAAGATGAGGACGCCACCGACAAGGCCGTCGAGCCCATCGGTCAGGTTGACCGCGTTGCTCGCGCCGACGATGACGAACGAGACGAAGAGCACGAACAGGATCGGCCCGATCACGACCTCGCCGAGGCCGGGGACATTGATGCCGGTCAGGTCGAAGTGGCGCTGGATATAGAAGCCCGCCAGGACCGCCACGATCGTCTGCCAGATCAGCTTCCAGCGCCCGCGCATGCCGACGCTGGAGCGCACGTTGACGAAGTCGTCGACGGCGCCGAGGATGCCGACGCCGACCAGCGCCAGCATCGGGGTGAGCGTCGCCGCATCCTCGATGCGCAGCGCCATCGCCAGGAAGAGCACCACGCCGACGATGAGCATGCCGCCCATGGTCGGCGTCCCGGCCTTGCCGAAGTGCGCCTCCGGTCCCTCGCTGCGGATCTGCTTCCCGAAGCCGAGCCGCTGGAGGAGGCTGATGTAGATGGGTGCCAGCAGCACCATGCCGATGAAGGCCAGCAGCAGGGCGACCACGATCTGGACCATCGGCATCTCAGTCGCCCCCCGCCCGCAGCAGCTCGACGGTCCGGTCCAGCCCGATCCCCCGCGACGCCTTGAGGAGCACGAGGTCACCGACCCCCGGCGCCATCTCCCGCTCCAGGACGGCAGCCGCCTCGTCGGCGTCGGATGCCGTTGCGATGCGCATGGCTCCGGCCGCGCGCGCTCCCTCCGCGATCCAGCGCCCCCGCTCGCCGACCGCCACCAGGCCGTCGGCGGCGGCCGCGGCACGCGTCCCGACCTCGCGATGGAGGCGCTCCTCGTCCGGCCCCAGCTCGAGCATGTCGCCGAGCACTGCGAGGCGCCGGCGCCCCGGGGCGATAGGCGTCTCGCCGAGGAAGTCGAGGGCGGCGGTGACGCTGACGGGCGACGCGTTGTAGGTGTCGTCCACCAGGCGGGCTCCCGACGCGGCCTCCACCACGCTCATGCGGTGCGGCGCGTGGCTGCCTGCCGCCAGCGCGGCGACGACCTCGTCGAGGGGTACCGCGAAGCGCTCGGCGACGGCCGCCGCGGCGAGGGCGTGCGGCACCAGGTGACGGCCGGGAGAGGCGCTCGCCACCCTCCGCCAGCCCCACGGCGCGCGAAGCGTGAACTCGGTGCCCTCGAGCCCGCGAGAGACGACCTCGTCGGCCCGCACGTCCGCCGCGGCGCCGAGGCCGAACGTCCGGACAGTCGCCGCCGTCAGGTCGCGCATCGCGGCGACGCGCGGGTCGTCGGCATTCAGGACGGCCAGGCCGCCGCGCGGCAGGGCCCTCGGCAGCTCCGCCTTTGCCTGCGCGATGCGCTCGATGCTGCCGGCGCGCTGCAGGTGGGCGGGATGGACGGCAAGCACCACGCCGACCTCCGGCCGGGCGATCTCGGCCAGGCGGGCGATCTCGCCGACGGTGTACATGCTCATCTCGAGGACGGCCACCTCGTGCTCCGGTGCCAACCGAAGGAGCGTCATCGGCAGTCCCGTCTCGGAGTTGAGGTTGCCCTCGTTGCGGAGGGTCCGGTGCGTCCGTGACAGGACATCGGCCACGATCTCCTTGGCGATCGTCTTCCCGGTCGAGCCGGTGATGCCGATCACCCGCACCTCGTGCCTCAGCCGCCACCAGGCGGCCAGCTCCTGGAGCGCCACGAGCGGGTCGGCGACGACCACCATGGCGGCGTCGAGGTCGGCCGGAAGGTCGATGGCGCGCTCGACGAGCGCCGCCGATGCCCCCGCACGGAGTGCATCGGCGACGAAGCGATGTCCGTCGACGCGCTCGCCGCGCAGCGCGACGTAGCAGCTTCCGGGAAGGATGCGACGCGAGTCGACGCTGGCGCCGGTGATGGAGGTGACCGAGGTCGGCCGCGCCAGGCGGCCCCCGGTGGCGGCCAGCAGGTCGTCGAGGCGGATCGTGGGAGGCACGCGGACCACGCTGCGGACTACCGCCGAGTCTACCAGCGTCACGGCCGCGCGACCGGCTCCAGCGGCCGGTCCGGAGGGATGGCCAGGTAGTCGAGCACCTCCGGCATGAGCCGCGAATACACGCTCTCGGGTCGGTCCGGCATGTAGCGGCCACCGGCGCCGGCCGGGCGGTTGATCAGGATGAGCGTCACCAGCTTCGTCTCCCCCGCCGGCAGGAACCCGACGAAGCTGGAGTCGACCCAGCCCTCGATGTACTGCCAGCGCTCGACGATCTCGCCATCCGCGTTCTTGACCTTCACCGGGCCGGCGATCTGCGCCGTGCCGGTCTTGCCGGCCACCGAGTATCCGGGGATCTGGGCGCCCTTCGCGATGCCGTTGTCGATACCGTTCACGAGGAGGTCGACCATCGTGGCGGCCGTCTCGGGCCGCATGATCCGCTCACTGGGCGGCTGCTCGGCTGCGTGGTACGTGCCATCCGGGTCGGTCCAGCCGTCGACCACGTGGGGCGTCACCAGGTTGCCCCCGTTCGCGAACGCCGCATACCCGGCCGCCAGCTGCACGGCGGTCAGGCTCACCCCCTGGCCGAACGAATTCTGGGCGGTCGTCAGCTCGCCGGATGCCTCGTCCGGGTGCCAGACCACGCCGCTCTGCTCGCCGGTCAGCTCGATCCCCGTCGGGGATCCGAACCCGAAGCGGCGGAACGCGTCGTACAGCGCATCGCCGCCCAGCTCGAGCCCGATCCTCGCCGCGCCGACGTTGTTTGAGAGGGCCAGCACGTCCTCCGCCGTGATCGGGCCGTGGCCGTAGGGCCAGTCGGCGCGGTCGGCATTCTGGATGCGGATGCGGCCGATGAGCAGGTTGTTGTCGTCCTCGAAGGTGTCGCGCGTCGTGATCGCCCCCGCGTCTAGGGCGGCCGCGATGGTGAAGGCCTTCATCACCGAGCCCGGCTCGTACATGCGCGCCACGGCCGGGTTCGCGAACAGCTCGCCCTCGGTGGTGGCGAACTGGTTCGCGTCGAACGACGGATAGCTGGCCATCCCGAGGATCGCCCCGGTGTCCGCGTTCATGATGATCCCGGTGGCCCCCGAGGCCCGGTTGGCCTCGAACGTCGCCGAGATCTGCTGCTCGAGGAGGTGCTGCACGCCGGCGTCGATCGTCAGGCGCAGGTCGCGTCCGTCGATCGGCTCCTGGAGCAGGGTCACCGAGTCGGCGATGCGGCGGCCGATGACGTCCTCCTGCGCATTCACCGCCCCCGGCGTGCCGGCCAGCATGGCGTCCTCCGCCTGCTCGACGCCGTACGAGGCGGCACCGTTGTTGTCGACGAAGCCGAGGAGGTGGGCCGCCAGCGTGGTGTCCGACGCCGCACCGTTGACCGGGTAGACCCGCTTCGTCTCCGGCAGGAGGCCGACGCCACGGATGTCGAGCGCCCCGATGCGCTCCGCGACCTCGGCCGAGACGCGCCGCTTCACGAACACCCAGCTGCGGTCGTTGTCGATCCGCGCCCGAACCTCGGAAGCGGGCATGTCGAGGGCCGATGCAAGCAGCGCGGCGGCCAGGCCAGGGTCCTCGACCGATGGGGGCGTCACGAATACGGACTGCACCTCGACGGAGGTGGCCAGCAGGTCTCCATTGCGGTCCGTGATCTCGCCGCGCTCGGCGGGGAGCGTCTGCTGCTGCGCGAGCTGGTGGAGCGCCATCTCGGCGAGCCTCTCGCGGTCGAGGACCTGCCACCACACCAGGCGTGCGCCGATCACCGTCGACAGCAGCGTGACGACGATGAGGAGGACCAAGGCGCGGGCACGACTGTCGGTCCTGGCGAGCATGTTGCGGTCTCCGGTGCGACGGCCATCGTTCGGCCGCGGGCTAGGTCAATCGGCAGGTTGGCTGGCGGACGGGGCGAAGGTCACCGCCCCGTCCTCGAGTGGAACGAGCTGCAGCTCCTGGCGGGCGCGTTCGGTGATCTCGGCCGGTGAGCGTGCCTGCCCGATGGCCCAGATCAGCTGCTGCTGCTCGGCGTGGCGCTGGGAGAGCGTCGCCTCCAGCGCGTCGATCTCGTAGCCGGTCGCCGCGACCCGCGTCGACTGGCTCAGGTAGAACAGCGCGAGACCGGCGGCCACCACGATGGCCATCAGCAGCGGCCGCACGTCGATCTTGCGGCCGACGCGGCGTCCGGCGCTGAACCGCCGCGTGCGATGCGCCGGCTGGGGGCGGGTCCGCGGGCGCGGCCGGCTGCGACGTCCCAGGAACCAGGGATTCGTCGCGGGCCGAGCCCCGATGACCGCCATCTGTCTCGTCGCTCCTCGAAAGGTCTAGGCCGCGGTCGCGCGGTCGCGCGCCGAGACGGTGAAGCTGGTGGGCGCCTCGAAGTCGAGCCCCTCTTCGATCTCGATCGCGGCGACCTGGTCGCTCAACCAGTGCTGCTCCTCGCGGACGGCATGGACACGACGCTCGCGGAGGTCGCGCTGCCGCGCGGAGTACATCCGCCGTCGGCTTGCCTGGTGGCGTGAACGTCCCTTGCTCATCGATGACCCTCCTCCTTCGCTCGGCTCACGCGAGCTTCTCGGCGACGCGCAGCTTTGCGCTGCGCGCGCGGCGATTCCGCCGGACCTCGTCGGGGCCCGCGGTGATGACGCCCTTCACGACGGCCCGCAGCTGCGCGCGATGCCCGCAGGTGCAGACCGGTGGCAGAGGCTCCTCGATGCAGTCGCGGCTCTCGCGCACGACGAACCGCTTCACGATGCGGTCCTCGAGGCTGTGGTAGCTGATGACGGCCATCCGCCCGCCGGGACGCAGCGCGGCCAGCGCGCCGGCGAGCCCGGCGGAGAGAACCTCGATCTCGCGGTTCACCGCGATGCGCAGCGCCTGGAAGGTCCTCGTCGCGGGGTGGATGCGCCCTGCGTCGGCGCCTCCCGGCCGCCCGGGGGCGGCAGCGGCGACCACGGCGGCAAGGTCCGCGGCCGTCACGATCCGGCCCTCCGCACGCGCCGCCATGATCGCCTTCGCGATGCGGCCTGCACGGCGCTCCTCACCAAACGTCGCGAGGATTCCGGCGAGCTCTCGCTCCGAGGAGCGCTCAATGAGCTCAAGGGCCGAAAGACCACTCGTTTCATCGAATCTCATGTCCGGCGGCGCATCGGCCGCGAAGCTGAATCCCCGGTCAGGGTCGGCGAGCTGATAGCTGCTGAGACCGAGGTCGAAGAGGACTGCGTCCAGGGGCGTGGCGCCGGCGTCGGTCGCAACGTCGAAGATCGCCTCGAAGTTGGCCTGGCGCAGCGTGACGCGGTCGCCGAAGCGCGCGAGGACGCGTTCCGCCTCCGCGATGGCCGCCCGATCGGCATCGATGCCAAGCAGGCGGCCATCCGGAGACGTGGTCTCCAGCAGCCGCTCGGCGTGCCCACCGCCGCCGACCGTGCAATCAGCCACGGAGCTGCCGGCACCGATGGCCAGCGAGGCGAGAACCTCGTCGACCAGCACCGGCAGGTGCCCTTCTCCCATGTGGCATTGCACCTCGTTTGTCGGACGGCGGGCCGAGCGGCCCGGAGACGCATCAATGACCGAGGCACCGTCAGATGCCCAGGTCGGCGAGGTGTTCCGCGAGCGCCTCCGGCTCGTCCTCGATCTGCGACCGATACGGCTGCCACCGCGTCGGAGCCCAGATCTCGAGCCGGTTCAGCGCGCCGACCACGACCACCTCGCCGAGGTCCAGGCCGGCGTACTCGCGTAGATAGCTGGGGACCAGGAGCCTCCCCTGTCGATCGAGCTCCACCTCGACCGCCCCCGAGCTCATGAAGCGGCCGAATTGTCGCGCGGCCGCATTCGTCGTCGGCAGGCCCTGGATCTTCGCCGCCAGCTCTTCCCAGGTATCGGCCGGGAAGATCGCCAGGCAGCCATCCAGCCAGCGAGCCAGCGTCGCCCCCTGGGCCAGCCGCGCCCGGAAGCGAACCGGGACCGCAACGCGGCCTCGGTCGTCCAGCGCGTGCCGGAATTCCCCGGTGAGGAATGACGCCCGCTCCATCGTGCCTGTCGTTCACCACTACTCCCCACATGGCCCCATTTGGAACCACCAGGCGCCACTATACAGGGCGAAGCATCCCCGTCAAGGGGTTTCTGCACGTTGGGCGTGGGGATTGGCCGGTACCTTCGGGCCAGGGAGAAGCCGTCTTCAACCGGGGTGGACGTCAGCAGGGCCGCGCCACGGGCGCGCCTGCGCCGAGCGAGACGGCCGGGGCCGCTCGTTCGGGGACCGATGGGTTGGCGGGAGTCCGACGGGTCGATCGGGTCCGCGTCAGGGGGCCGGCGTGGCCTCCGGTACCTGGTCGAGCTCGCTCTCTTCGAGGAACACGGATCGCCGGTCCCCGGCGTCATTCAAAAAGACGGCGCGAATCCGGAACTCGCCTGAGTCCGGATACCGGTACCCGTACCCGGCGAGGTCGCCATCCTGGGTCACCCAGTACACCTCGCCGTCGTTGCCGGTCTGCGCCTCGGCGCGGGCGAACGAGAACTGATCGAAGCCGACGGTCCGCTCCGCGCCGATGCTGCCGTCATCGAACAGATAGAGGAGATAGCTGCCGGGGCTGACCGAGACCTCGTAGAAGGCGAACTCGTCACCGGCGACGGGCGTCGGCTCAGGGGTGGGGCTGGCGCCGATGGTTGGCGCCACCGAGGGCTGGATCGACGGCGTCGGCGCGAGGGTCGGGGTCGGCTGCGCAGTTGGCTGCGGCGTCGGAGTGGCGGTTGGATTGACGGACACGCCGAAGTTCGGCCCGAACATGAGGAACGCCCCCGCGCCGCCCGCCCCGACCAGGAGGAGCAAT